>JBAWHL010000207.1:0-4070 GCA_049593815.1 Ilumatobacteraceae bacterium
ACCTTGAGCACCGATCGTCCGATGCCGTTGACCCGCCACGAACTCAATGGAATCGACGAGTACCTGGTGTCTCCGGCGGCGCTGGCCTCGCTCGAGTCGCTCACCGCAACAGCGATGGGCAACATCGTCAGCAGCACCGTTGCGGCGATGATGGAGCGCCAACGCCGTGAGGCCATGAAAGTGTCCGGGTGATTCCGCATTTCCCCGTCCTCCGCCTGTCCACGAGGCTGTCGCCTCGAACCGCGCCCGACGCTACTACACGTGCGCTTGTGAGCGAACGGGAACAGACGGGCTCCTTGTCGTGTTGACTGTTGTGTACGCAATCATCTCGCCCTGACCGCCAGGAGGTCACCATGCCCGCCATCACTGCCGACACCGCCCTGCTTCCGACGTTGCCCGTGAGCGATGTCGCCGCCCGCGAGCGCGAGGTGGAATCGCTGACCAGCGCCCCATCGGGCTTCGAGGGGGAGGGCTTTCCCGTTCGGCGAGCGTTCGCCGGTGTCGACCGGCGCCTGCTCGATCCCTTCGTCCACATGGACCAGATGGGCAGCGTGGAGTACGGCCCGTCGGAGCCGCGCGGGACCGATTGGCACCCGCATCGCGGGTTCGAGACCGTCACCTACATCATGGACGGTGAGTTCATCCATCAGGACTCCCATGGTGGCGGCGGGTCGATCGCCAACGGTGCGACGCAGTGGATGACCGCCGGCGCGGGCATCCTCCACATCGAGACACCGCCCGAACAGCTCGTGATCAGCGGTGGTCTGTTCCACGGCATCCAGCTGTGGGTCAACCTGCCGGCCAAGGACAAGATGACCGCGCCGAGGTATCAGAACCTCGAAGCGGACCTCGTCACGCTCGTCTCGTCGCCCGACGGGGGTGCGCTCGTCCGCCTGATCGCCGGTGACATCGGCGAGTTCGCAGGCCCGGGCAGCACGCACACGCCCATCGTCGTGGCGCACGCCACGATCGCCCCCGGTGCTCGTCTCGAGGTGCCGTGGCGCGAGGACTTCAACGCCCTGGCCTACGTGCTCTCAGGTACCGGCACCGCCGGCACTGCCGGCCATGCGATCGAACTCGGCACGCTTGCCGTCTTCGGTCCGGGCGACCACGTCGTGCTGACCGGCACGGGCAGTGAGCCGCTCGAGGTCATCCTGCTCGGCGGTCAGCCGCTGCGGGAGCCGGTCGAGCAGTACGGCCCGTTCGTCATGAACACCCGCGCCGAACTCCAGCAGGCCGTCGACGACTTCAACGCCGGTCGGCTCGGGACGATCCCCGCCGACGGCATCCGTCCGTATCGCGGCTGAGTCGACCGATTCGACCGATTCGTTCTCGAACAGGTGGGCCCAGCACGGGGCTTCGCCACCCAGGTCGCTGTCGCACACGTCACCCATCGGGATTGGATCGTAACACGATCCAATCCCGGTAGCGTTGCGGGCCGTGTCTTGGCGTCCATCCCGTCGCGCGCTGCCTGCCGAGATCCCCGGCCACGAGCGCCTGGTCGAGTTCTTCGGTGTTCGCCTGCGGCTCGTCGTGGCCATCGTCGCTGCCGGCGTCGCCGGCGGCGGGTTCGGCGCGGCGTACCTGTGGACGCTCGACCGCGTCCACGACGGCGTCGGGCCGCAACACTGGTCGGAACTGGGCCAGATCGGCGTCCTGGTGTCAGCAGGACTGCTCGTCTCGGTCCTCGTGTACGCGCTCGGGCATCCTGCCGACGTCGAGCTGCTCGTCGACAACATCCATGTTCCCGATGCCGAACACGAGCACCCCGCACGCCTGCGCTCGCTGCTGCCGGTGTCGCTGCTCTGCATCGGAGTCGGAGGGACCCTCGGCCCCGAGGCCCCCGTGGTCACGACGACCGGCACGGTCGGGCATCGGCTCGCCGTCCGCTGGGGTCTGGAGCCGGACGACGTCCGCGTGGTGGCCATCACGGGCATGGCAGCAGGATTCGCCGTGCTGTTCGGCGCTCCGCTCGGTGGCGCGTTGTTCGCTCTCGAGATCCCGCACCGGCGGGGCATCGGCTACTCCGAGGCGGCGGTTCCGGCCTGCATCGGCGCGGTCCTCGGCTACGCGTTCTCGACCGCGGCCGGCCGGTTCGGGCTGGCGCCCATCTGGGAGCTGCCGCTGATCGACGAGATCGCGTGGATCGACCTGGTCTGGGCCGTCGTCGCCGGGCTGCTCGGTGCCGTGATCGGGCTGGTGTTCACCGGCCTCGTGCGGGCGGGAACGGTCGCGGTTCGTCACCTGCCGGCGGTTTCGCGCCCGGCGATCGGCGGAGTGGCGCTGGGCCTGCTCGCCATTGCCAGCCCGTACGCACTCACCAACGGTGAACTGCAGATCGACGAGCTCGCCGTCGGAGCGGCGGTGTCCACGCTGGCGCTGGCGGCGATCGTCAAGCTGACGGCGGCCGCCGTGTGCGTCGTGACCGGGTGGCGAGGAGGGTTCATCATCCCGCTCTTCTTCGTCGGCTTCTGCGTCGGGCGTGTGGTCGTCGACCTCCTGCCCGGTGCCACGGAGTGGGCGTTCGTCGTGGCGGTGATGATCGCTGCGAACGTCAGCGTCACCAAGACGCCGCTCGGCTCGACCCTCGTCGTGCTGGAGATGGCCGGTGCCACCGTGCTGCCCGGTGCGCTCGTGGCAGCGCTGGTCAGCCTCGTGGTGACGTCCCCGCTTGCGGTCATCGCTTCACAGCGCGACCGCGTCGACGCGTACGGTTCGGACGATGACCCCATCTGAGCGACCGCTCACCGACGCGGAGTACGAGTCGCTCGCCAGGTTTCGCTTCGCCCTGCGGGGATTCCTGGCGTTCTCCGAAGCGGCCGCGCGCGACCACGGCCTGACACCGGCGCAGCATCAGTTGCTCCTCACATTGCGTGGTGGGCATGGTCCGATGTCGATTTCGGCTGTCGCCGAGCAACTCCACCTCCGCCTGCACTCCGCTGGCGAGTTGGTGGCGCGAGCGGCCGACAACGGTGTCGTCGAGCGGTTGCCCGACCCGACCGACGCCCGTCGGACACTGGTCACGATCACCGCCCGCGGGGGCGAGCGGTTGGAAGCACTCTCGGTGCTCCACCGCACCGAGCTGCGACGCTTCCGGACCGAGATGAACAGTCTGCTCGAATCCATCGACCCCTGAGCGAACGGCGACCACGAGTCGTGATGGTGTGCCCCGGTCGGGGATGATGACGCCATGTCCATCGCCATCACCGAAGACCATCGCCAGCTCGCCGACACGGTGAGCGGTTTCGCCGAGAAGCGTGACGCCCGCGGTGCGGCACGCGCCCTGTTGGAGGCTCCGGAGGAATCCCTCCCGTCGTTCTGGAGCGAGCTCGCCGAACTCGGTTGGCTCGGTCTCCACCTGCCCGAGTCGGTCGGTGGTTCCGGCTACGGGCTCGAGGAGCTCGTCATCGTCGTCGAGGAGCTCGGTCGCCAGGATGCTCCCGGACCGTTCGTGCCCACCGTGATCGCCAGCGCGGTGCTCGCCGCCGTCGGTGACGACGATGTGCAGTCAGCGTGGCTGCCGGGCCTGGCCGATGGTTCCACGGTGGGCGCCGTCGCGCTCGACGGATCGATCGAGGTCAGCGGGGGGAGCGCATCGGGCGATGCCGGCGTCGTGCTCGGCGGCGGGCTCGCCGACGTGATCCTCGTCGCGGTCGGCGACGACGTGGCGCTCGTGCAGGTCGGCGCCGGGGTGACCGTCACCGTGCCGCCGAACCTCGACCCGACGCGCCGCACGGCGCGAGTGTCGCTCGATGGCGCGCCGGTCACGATGATCCCCGGTGGGCGGCGTGTGCTCGTCGACCTGGCTCGTGTCGTCCTCGCTGCCGAGGCGGTCGGCATCGCCGGCGAGTGCACCGAGATGGCAGCGGCCTACTCCAAGGAACGGATCCAGTTCGGCCGCCCGATCGCCATGTACCAGGCGGTCAAGCACCACTGCGCCAACATGAAGGTGGCGACCGAGCTCGCCACCAGCGCGGTCTGGGACGCGGCCCGCGCCGCGTCGACCGGTGGCGACCAGCTCACGTTGGCGGCCGCCGTGGCCGCCACCCTCGCCGCGCCCGCCGCCGACC
>JBAWHL010000208.1:0-5270 GCA_049593815.1 Ilumatobacteraceae bacterium
TGGCATGGTTCAAGCGTTGGCGCAACAAGATGCGCAACTACACCTCAGGTGGCGACTACGCGGGCAGCCACAGCCAAGGGGGAAGCGGCCCGTCAGCCGCGGCGACCAAGGCCCGCTTCGGTCACGACGTCACCCGGCTGCGGGACACCACCGGCCCGAACGGCTGATCACCGCGCGGCGATGATCACGACCTCCATGCGCCACTCGGGACGAGCGAGTGCCGGCACCGTGACGAGCGTCGATGCCGCACGATGGCCGGCGAGCACCGCATCGCGCGCTGCCATCACCGGGGCCAGCTCCTCGCCGACGACGACGTAGGTCGTGACCGACACGATGTCCGATGGCCCCATGTCGGCGTCGCGCAGCATCGCGATGATGTTCGACCACACGACCGCGGCCTGCCCGCGCAACTCGACCGGCGTCGAGCCGTCGGGAGCGATCGGCACGACGCCGGACGTGTGCAACCAGCGACGGGCGTCCTCGGTGAGGACCGCGTGGGCGTAGTTCGCAGCGGGTGGGGCGATGTCGTCGGGTCGGATCTCAGCCACCGTGTGATCGTACGGCCCGAGACACGGGACGGTGTCAGGAGTACCGTGGCCACATGGCCATCACCGAAGAAGCTGCCACCACCACTGGAACCATCGACGGCATCGAGCTGACACCGAAGGTCGTCGGCCTCGACGGCATCCCGGAGTTCGACACCGTCGAGGAGGAACGCCACTACCGCAAGACCCACCTCGCGGGTGCACTGCGCACGTTCGGTCGCTTCGGATTCTCGGAGGGCGTCGCCGGGCACATCACCGTGCGCGACCCCGAGTACCCGGAGATGTTCTGGGTGAACCCGTTCGGGATGAGTTTCCGCCACATCAAGCAGAGCGACCTGATCCTCGTCGACCACGACGGCAACGTCGTGTACGGCACCAAGCCCGTCAACCGTGCCGCGTTCGTCCTCCACTCGGCGATCCACGAGGCCCGCCCCGACGTGATCGCCGCGGCGCACTCGCACTCCCCCTATGGCAAGGCGTTCAGTTCGCTCGGCATCCCGCTGGCCCCGCTCACGCAGGACGCATGCGTGTTCTACAAGGACCACAAGGTGATCTCCGAGCAGGGCGGCGCGGTCGTCTTCGACGTCGAGGCCGGCAAGGAGTTCGCTGCACTGTTCCCGGAGGGCAAGGCCGCGATCCACCAGAACCACGGGTTGTTCACCGTTGGCGAGACCGTCGACGAAGCGGCGTTCTGGTTCATCTCGATGGAGCGCTCGTGCCAGGCCCAGCTCATGGCGATGGCAGCCGGCAAGCCGATCGAGATCCGCGACGAGTACGCGACCTACACGCTGCAGAACACCGGGTTCCACGCCGCCGGCTGGTTCAGCTTCCAGCCGATGTGGGACGAGATCTCGCAGTCCGAGCCCGAACTCTTCGACTGATCACGCTCGTTGTCTGAGACGTCGTCGTCAGGACCCGTCGGTCGCTGGCTGAACACGGCGCAGCCGGAGGCGCTGTTCGTCCTCTCCGCCATCGCCCAATACGTCGGCGCGGTCATCGCCGTCGCGCTGTTCGACGAGGTCGAACCGCAGACGGTCGCCTGGTTCCGGGTGATCGGCGCCGCGATTGCACTGGTCGCTGTGTCGCGAGCGTGGCGCCACGGATGGACCCGCGAGCAACTCCTGGCCGCAGGGTTTTTCGGTGTCGCCACGGCACTGATGAATCTGTTCTTCTACCTCGGCATCGATCGGCTCGACCTGGGCAAGGCGGTGACGATCGAGTTCATCGGCCCGATCACGGTCGCCGCGTTCGCGACCCGTTCGGGCCGCAATGCGGTGGCCTTGCTCTTCGCATTCGTGGGCGTCGTGGTGCTCGGTGGAGGCGAGATCGACGGCAACGCCATCGGGCTGATGTTCATCCTTCTCGCGTCGGCCATGTGGGCGGCATACATCGTGATCGGATCGCGGGTGGCTCGCCTCGATCGTGGCGTCGCCGGACTCGGCATCGGTCTCGCCATCGGGGCGCTGGCGATCGCACCGTTCGGCGCTCCATGGAGTGGCAGCGTCTGGACCTCTCCCCGACTGCTGGCGTTGTGTCTGCTCGTCGGCGTGTTCTCCAACGCGATCGGCTACGGCATCGACCAGTTCACGATGCGCCGGATCCCGGTGCGCCGGTTCTCGTTGCTGCTGGCGTTGCTGCCGGTGACGGCCGCGTTCATCGGTTGGCTCGCCCTCGATCAGCAACCGTCTGGCATCGAGATGTTCGGCATCGCGCTGGTACTCGTCGGTGTCGCCGTCCAAGAGCGCGACGAGCGCGACCCCCTCGAACTCGAAGTCCTCACCGAACCCTCCTGACCCGCCCACTCCCGAATTTCTGAGCCACCGTTGCGTCCAGCGCAACGACCGCTCAGAATTTCGGGGTGTGTCGCCGGGGTCGCGGGCCGGGTCGCGGGCCGGGTGCTTCGTTCACCGACCTCGTGAGTCGAAGCGAGGCATGGCGATGTGCGATTCGCTCTCGATCATGTGGAGGCGCTCGTCGTAGCCGATCTGACGGAAGAGGTCCGCCAGGGACGCATAGTCGCCGTAGTCCTCGACGAACTGGCCCTCGTAGGGAACCTGCTCCCACTCGGGGTGTTCCTGGACGAGCAGCGCGTACTCGTGCTCGGCGTGGTCCTCGAAGTCGGCGTTGAGCCGGTAGCTCCACGACGGGCGGATGGCGTACATGATCCACGAGAGCTGGTAGTAGGCGAACGCGATGATCTGTGGGAGCACACGGTGTCGGACGAACCCGAGCCGGGTCCCCTCCTTGGCGACGAGCTCCTCGAGGATCAGCAGATGCCACTGCTCGTTGTCCTGCTCGAAGCGGCTCACGCGCACCTTGTCGAAGACGCGACGAGCGAAGTTCGTCTCCCTCGCGGTGTGGGTGACTGCCACGTAGGCGACGTTCTCCCACGCCTGGTAGGGCACCCGAGCGACGAGTTCGAGCACTCGGAACTTCGGGAGCGTGCGCTCCTTGCCGTAGAGCAGGTCCATCACGAGGAACAGCCCCTTGGCGCTCAACGACGCCGTGCGCCGCGGTCGAGCGAGGGTGACGAGCTGCTCCTCGGCGAGGCGTTCCGGACTGAGGCGTTCCATGGCTCCGAACGGCTCGCGCTCGCCGATGGCATCGGTGACGGGGAACTCGCTGTGCGTGGTCTCGGTCATGCTCTCACGCTAGAGCGACGCCATGTCGATCAGGCGTGGCTGAGACCTGGGGCACAGAGTCCGTCGAGTTCCCGGATCTCGATGCGCTCGCGGTTCGCCCAGGTGACCTCGTTGGCCGGATCCGCCTTGAGGTTGAAGACCCGGAACTCCATCTCGGTCGTGTCGACGGTGAGGATGCGCCCGATCAGCGGCTCGCCGAGGCCGAGCAGCACCTTGATCGCCTCGAGCGCCTGGATCGAACCGACGATGCCGGGGAGCACACCGAGCACACCCGCCTCGGCGCAGCTCGGGGCGAGCTCGGCCGGTGGCGGCTCGGGCACCATGTCGCGGTACGTCGGGCCTTCGGTCGGATGGAACACGCTGACCATGCCCTCGAACCGGAAGATGGACCCGTGCACGACGGGAATCCCGAGCTTCACACTGGCGTCGTTGAGCAGGTAGCGGCTCGGGAAGTTGTCGGCGCCGTCGACGATCACGTCGTAGCCGGCGATGATGTCCATGATGTTCGACGCGTCGAGCCGGGTGTCGTAGGTGACGACGTCGACGTCGGGGTTGAGCATCGTGAGCGTCTTCTTCGCCGAGTCGACCTTGCGGTCACCGATGCGGTCGATGTTGTGCAGGATCTGGCGCTGGAGGTTGGACGAGTCGACGTCGTCCATGTCGACGATGCCGAGGGTGCCCACGCCGGCGGCCGCCAGGTAGAGCGCAGCCGGTGATCCGAGTCCGCCCGCACCGAGCAGGAGCACCTTCGATTCGAGCAGCTTGACCTGTCCCTCGACGCCGACCTCGGGCAGGAGGAGGTGGCGCTTGTACCGATTGTTCTGTTCCGGGGTGAGCGACGCCGGCTGCTTCCATGGGCGCCCTTCGTCCTTCCACCGGCCGAAGCCACCGTCCATCGACTCGACGTCGGTGAACCCCAGTTCGGCGAGAGTCTTCGCGGCGAACGCCGAACGAACACCGCCGGCGCAGTAGACGACGATCGGCGCCGTCTTGTCGCTGAGACGGTTCTCGATCTGTGCCTCGAGGTGTCCGCGCGGGATGTGGATCGCACCCGGGATGGCGCCTTCTTCGTATTCGTCGGGTTCGCGAACGTCGAGCACGATCGCGCCGTCGGCGATGTGGGTCGCGGCGGTCTCGGTGTCGATCTCTCGGATCTCGGACTTCGCGGCGGAGAGCAGGTCGCGGAACGTTGCCATGGTGAAAGCCTACCGAACCAGTCGGGATTCATCCATGTGACATCCGTTGCGATCGCAACGACCTCGGATCGGCCACCTGATGTGACGTCCGATTCTCGCTCGCGGGCCGTGTCGACGCGTTGGTACCGTCGACTCGTGCCGACCGCCGCCTCCGATCACCCGACGCTCCCGCCCCTCCCGAGCGCGGCCGTCGACGATCGGTTCACCCCCAACGACTGGGCGTTGTTCCTGGCCGTCTCCGGCATCTGGGGTGCCTCGTTTCTCTTCATCGACATCGGGCTCGACTCACTCCCGCCGGGCGTGATCACCCTGATGCGCGTCGCGCTCGGCGCGCTGGCGCTCGCGGTGCTCCCACTCCCCCGCCGGCGCACGCGGATCGCGCGGGAGGATCGGGCCCGTCTCGTCGTGATCTCGGTGCTGTGGGTGGCGGTGCCGTTCACCCTGTTCCCGATCGCCGAGCAGCACATCAGCTCCGCCGTCGCCGGCCTCCTCAACGGCGGCACGCCGATCTTCGCCGCGGTGTTCGCCGCGGTCGCACTCCACCAACCGACCCGCGGCGCTCAGCTGCTCGGGATCGCAGCCGGGTTCGTGGGCGTCGTGCTCGTGAGCCTGCCGTCGATCGGCGAGGGCTCGAGCGAGACGTTCAGCGTCGTGCTGATCGTGCTCGCGACGATGTGTTACGGCGTGGCCGTCAACCTCGCCGGCCCGCTCCAGCAGCGCTACGGCTCGGTGAATCTGATGGCCAAGACGCTCGCGCTGGCGACGATCTGGACGGCCCCGTACGGCCTGTGGCAAGTGGGCGACGCCGAGTGGGAGTTCGGTCCGGTCCTCGCCGTCGTGGTGCTCGGTGTCCTGGGTACCGGGATCGCGTTCGCCTTGATGGGGAC
>JBAWHL010000209.1:0-2461 GCA_049593815.1 Ilumatobacteraceae bacterium
GACGAGGGGCCGCTCGTGGCCGGCGACCTCAAGACGCGAGTCGGCAAGAAGGGCACCTGGTGGGACTACGACGACGGCAAGCGTGCGCTCGAAGCGCTCTTCCGTGACGGTCGCATCACCGCGACGCGTCGCCCGAACGACTTCGCTCGGGTCTACGACGTGCGCGAACGGGTCATCCCGCAGCGTGTGCTCGACACCCCCGCGGTCGACGCAACCGAGGCCCACAAGGAGCTGTTGGTGCTGGCCGCGAAGTATCTCGGTGTCGGCACCCTCAAGGACCTGGTCGACTACCACCGGTTGTCGTTGACTCGCTGCAAGCCGCTCGCAGCGGAACTGGTCGAGGACGGCCGCCTCGTCGCCGCAGACGTGGAGGGGTGGACGCAGCCGGCGTATCTCCACCCGGATGCTCGTCGGCCGCGGCGAATCGCCGCGCGAGCACTGCTGAGTCCGTTCGATCCGGTCGTGTGGAACCGTGACCGGGCACTGCGGATGTTCGACTTCCACTATCGGATCGAGATCTACACCCCCGCCGACAAGCGCCGGTACGGCTACTACGTGCTGCCGCTCCTGTTGGGTGACGACCTCGTCGGGCGCGTCGACCTCAAGGCCGATCGAGCCAACGGCTCCCTGTTGGTCCAGGCGGCGTGGGCCGAACCGGGCGTCGATCGCGACCATGTGGCCGACGAACTCATGGCCGAACTCCGCCTGATGGCGACCTGGCTCGAACTCGACCGCATCGAGATCGTCGGCCGCGGTGACCTCGCCCCCCACCTCCCGGCGACGGACTGATGTCGGCCGGTTCAGATCAGTTGGAAGAGGGTGACGAGGAGGCCATCGGGTCCGGCGATGGTCGTCGATCGCATCCCCCACGGCCGGTCGGTCGGTGGGCTGATCATCGCGGCCCCTCGTGCGATGATTCGCGTCGCGGTCGCATCGACGTCATCGACCTCCCACGCGACCCCGACATCGAGGGAGCCAGTCGGCTGCGCGGGACGATGCGGATGGTCAGCGTCCGCCGGGCCGGAACCGAAGAGTTCGATCTGGGCACCGGGCGCTTGGAAGATCGCCCCGCGCCCGTCATCGTCCCAGCTGGCGACGAGGTCGAGCTCGACGATCTCGGTGAAGAAGCGCACCGCCTCCCCGAAGTCGGTTGGCGAGAACATCACACGAAGCAGCGTCATGACGGGGATCGATTTCCGTCAGCGCTCACCGGAAGCGACGACCAGGCGGGCGGGTCGGTCGCCAGCCAGCTGCCGAACATCGCGACGCAGTCGTCGTCGTCGAGGAACTGAACCGTGGTACCCGTGGCTGCGAGCCATTCGGCGGGTTCCGTCGACCAGGTCGTGCCGTCACCGACGATGAGCGTCCCGATGCCGAGGAAACGAACCAAGCCAGCGCAGTACCAGCATGGCGTCATCGTCGTCACGAGCGTGGTTCCCGAATAGTCGGAGAGGGCACCGGCGGCCCGAACTGCTGCGGTTTCGGCGTGGAGGAGGTGGTCGTCGTGCTGGACGGTGCCGTTGCGCCCCCGCGCGAGCACCGTGCTCCCATCGGCGACCAGGATCGCGCCGATCGGGACCCCGCCTTCGGCGAGCCCGCGCTGGGCCTCGACGACGGCCAGCTGGAGCAGATCGGCGGAGCTGGGGAACTTCGTCATCGGTTCAGTAGGTCGTGCGTTGCAGCATCGACAGGATCCACTCGCCGGACGTGGTGGGCTCGTGGCGCGGCGGGTCATCCGGCCCGGTGCAGGTCGGGATGCACTCGATCCGAGCGTCATAGGCGGGCTGATGGAAGAAGGCGATCGAGATCCGGTCTGCCTGGTCGTCGTCAGGGACCACCACACGGTGGACGGTCGAGACCCAGTGCTCGTTGGTCCACGCAGCCATCAGGTCGCCGAGATTGATGACGAACGAACCCTCCACCGCGGGCACGTCCTCCCAACGGTGGTCCGCAGATCGGATCTGCAGGCCGGGGCGACCGTCGTGGTACAAGATCGTGAGGCTGCCCCAATCGGAGTGTTCACCGCGTCGGAGCTGGTTCGGCAGCGGAGCGGAGTCGAGCGCCGGATAGTGGTTGACCGAGAGGTTGGTGATGTGGTTCTCGATCTTGTCGTCGAACCAGTGCTCGTCGAGTCCGAGCGCCAGCGCCATCAAACGCATCAACTCCTCGGCAAGCACTTCCATCGTCGAGTAGTACGTCTCGAACGCTTCGCGGAATCCGAGCGGTTCGTCCGGCCAGATGTTCGGCGCGAAGAACGCCTCTCGTCCTGGACGCAACCCAGAACGTTCCGCGACGGCGGGATCATCGAAACGGTTGGTGGTGTACAGCTCACAGAGATCGGGCGGCGTCTCGATGCCGCGCGATGCGGCGAGCGCGGATCCCTTCGAAGGTGTGTAGCCGCGGTAGATGCCGGGTTCGCCGCGCGAGCGAAGCTTGGTGGCGAGGTCACGAGCGAAGAATG
>JBAWHL010000210.1:0-2864 GCA_049593815.1 Ilumatobacteraceae bacterium
GAACCGGCCTGACCGGCCGCGGTACGGTTCTGGCGTGAGCCAGACGGTCGATCTCGACGACATCCTCGCCGCCCGCGCCGTCGTCGACGAGGTCGCCCGACACACGCCAGTCGTGCCGTCGTCCGCCCTCTCGAACGCCCATGGCGGCAACGTCATGCTGAAGGCCGAGAACCTCCAACTCACCGGATCGTTCAAGCTGCGCGGGGCGATGAACAAGCTCGCGTCGCTCGGCGATGCGGTGTCGTCGGGGGTCACGACGGGCAGCGCAGGGAACCACGCCCAGGCCATTGCGTTCGCGGCACGGCACTTCGATGTTCCGTGTTCGATCTTCGTTCCCGTCGGCGCGCCGATCACCAAGATCGAAGCATCACGCAACCTGGGTGCCACGGTGGTCGAGACCGGCCCCGACCTCAGCGCGGCCGTCGTCACGGCCCAGGAGCACGCAGCTCGAACCGGCATGACGTACTGCGCCCCCTTCGACGACGTCGCGGTCGTCGCTGGTCAGGGCACCCTGGGTCTCGAACTCCTCGACGACATCGACGACCTGGAGACGCTGATCGTCCCGATCGGCGGCGGCGGATTGATCAGCGGCACCGCCATCGCAGTGAAGTCGCTCCGCCCCCACGTCCGAGTCGTCGGCGTCCAGGCCCGCGTGTGCTCGCCGTACGTGAACGACACCGCGATCAGCGGCCCGGTACTGACCCTCGCGGACGGCATCGCCGTCAAGTACCCCGGCGCGATCACCCGACCGTTGGTGTCGCACTGGGTCGACGAGATCGTCACCGTCGACGAGGACGCGATCGCCGATGCGATGGTGCTCCTGCTGGATCGGGCGAAGCTCACCGCCGAGGGCGCCGGCGCGGTCGGCGTCGCCGCACTCATGGCGGGCGAGGTGTCCCCGCCGACGAGCGGAACCACGTGCGTGGTCGTGTCCGGCGGCAACGTCGACCTGGGCGTCCTTCCGGGCCTGATCCGGCGACATGAGAACGCGCAGGGTCGACGGCTGTCGATCGTGGCACGCATCGACGACCGACCCGGTGGCCTCGCGACACTGCTCGCCGTGTTCGCCGACGGCGGCGCCGACCTGATCGAGGTGGAACACATCCGCGAGGGTCTCGACCTCCACGTCCGCGAGACTGGAATCCACGCCACCTTCGAGGTCCGCAGCGCCGAGCAGGGGCGCGGGCTGGTCGAGGGCGCCCGCGCCGCGGGCTACGTCATCGACGCCAACACCGACTGAGGGCGGCGTCGAGCACCGAACTTGGACCGACGACTGGATTCTCTACCTACTGGTCGGTAGGCTTGCGCGGGTGAACGAGTCCGATCTGCTCCACGAACTCACTCCGGTCGCCGAACAGCTCCTCGAGCGACACCTGGCCACGACCAAGGAGTGGTTCCCGCACGAATACGTTCCCTACAGCCGCGGCCGCGACCACGTCGCCGGCGAGCAGTGGTCCGAATCCGACGCCGACCTGGGTGGCCACGAGATCACCCCCGAGGTTCGCAGCGCGCTGCTCGTCAACCTGCTCACCGAGGACAACCTGCCGTACTACTTTCGTTCCGTCGAGCGCATGTTCGGCAAGGACGGCCCGTGGGGCACCTGGGTCCGGCGCTGGACCGCAGAGGAGGGCCGCCACTCGATGGCCATCTACGGATACCTGATGACCACCCGGGCGATCGACCCCGTCGAACTCGAGCGCTCCCGCATGGCCCAGGTCTCCGGCGGTCAGACGCCCGACCCGCCGACGCACGAAGGCTTCATCTACCTCGCCCTGCAGGAACTCGCGACCCGCATCTCCCACCGGAACACGGGCGCCCAGCTCGGCGACCCGGTCGGTTTCGACGTCATGAAGCGCGTCTGCAGCGACGAGAACCTCCACCAGCTGTTCTACCGAGACCTCGCTGCTGCAGCGATCGAGGCCGACCCGAACACGATGATGGTCGCCATGGAGAAGCAGGTGCGCAGCTTCGCCATGCCGGGCACGGGCATCCCCGACTTCAACCGCCATGCGGCGCTCATCGCCAAGGCCGGCATCTACGACCTGCAGATCCACCACGAGCAGATCCTCGCTCCGGTCGTCCTGCGCCAGTGGGACGCCGCGAACATCGGTGGTCTGAGCGGCGAGGGCGCCGCGGCGCAGGAACGCCTCATGAAGCGCCTCAAGACCAGCGAGAAGGTCGCCCGACGCTTCGCCGAGAAGCGCGACGCCGCCCTCGTCTCCGCCTGACCCGCCGCCCAGCCCCCCACCACCGCGCCCACGCACCACCGCGCCCACCCGCGCGCCCACCCCGTCGCGCGCCCCCCGCACACACCCCGAATTTCTGAGCCACCGTTGCGCTGAGCGCAACCACCGCTCAGAATTTCGGGTTGGAGGGCGAGTTGGAGGGCGGGTTGGAGAGGGTGAAGGGTTGGATGGTGGCATGACTCGGCTGTTCGTGGCGATCTGGCCACCCGACGACGTGCTCGTGCACCTGCAGGACCTCGAGCGTCCGAAGGACCAGGGCGTGCGATGGATGCCGATCGAGAACCTGCACATCACGTTGCGGTTCCTCGGCGACGCCGACGTCGACGAGGTCGGCGGCCGCCTCGACGACGTGACGTTGCCGCACGCGACCGCGCGCGTCGGGCCGGCCAACGACGTGTTCGCCGAGCGCTCGCTGATCCTGCCGGTCACCGGTGTCGACGAACTCGCCTCGGTCGTCACCCGGACGGTTCGCGGTCTCGGGACCGAACGCGAGCGACCTCGCTTCCTCGGCCACATCACGTTGGCCCGCCTCGCCCGACACGCCAGACCGGACCGCAGCGTCGGGTCTCGCTTCGCGGCCGAATTCGACGTCGACGAGGTCGCACTCGTCGCCAGCAC
>JBAWHL010000211.1:0-12601 GCA_049593815.1 Ilumatobacteraceae bacterium
CACGGGTCGTCCGCAGGAGCCCCTCGATGCCGGTGCGCTCGGCGACGGCGACCCAGATCTCGGGGACGAGCACGCCCTCGAGGTCGAGGGTCACCAAGGTCTGGCGTGGATCGTTGCCCGTCGTCACTCCGACATTGTGTCGGGAACCGCCCTCACCCGCGAAAACCCCGGCACGCCGAGGGTCGGTCCGGTCGTCGCGTGGGCTGCGCATCGTCAGGTGATGTGGCGGAGCGTTGGCGTCGGACGGTCGGGCACCGTGGCCTGCTGGCTGGCCCAGCCGAGGTAGATCACGCCGACGATGCGGTCCTCCGGGTCGAATCCACACAGCTCGAGCGTCGCGGCAGGTTGCGTGAGTGCGGGCGTCGACCAGAAGCTGGCGAGGCCGAGCGTCGTCGCTCCGAGCAGCAGGTTCTGGATGCCCGCGGCGACCGCGTCGCGGTTCTCGTCGTGCAACATCTCGTTGTCGTGCGGCGCGCACCCCACGACGAGCGTGGCGGGCGTGCGCAGGTACTTGATCCGGGTCTTCGCTCGTTTGCCGTCGTCGCCGAAGTCGGCAGCGACCATGTCGTCGGCCATCGACTCTCCGAACGTGGAGCGGCCATCGCCGGTGAACAGCGCGAACCGCCACGGCCAGGTCTTCTTGTGATTCGGTGCCCACGTCACGAGTCCGCACAGCTCCGCAACGAGCTCGACGGGCACGGGGCGATCCTGGTCCACGAACATCGACGTGCGGCGAGACTGGACCAACCGTGCGAAGTGGTCGAAGTCGGAGCGGTCGACATCGGAGCTCATGACCGCCAGGATGTCATGCCACTCGTGAGAATCAACCGGTCGCGCCGCTCGGCGAGACGCTAGACACGACGCATGCCGTCTCGCGTCCGCCCGATCGCTGCCGTGGTGTTCGCCGCCATGCTGTTCGGCACGGCGGGCACGGCGCAGGAACTCGGACCCGACACGACCACGCCGCTCGGTGTCGGGGCGGTCCGCATCACGCTCGGAACGGCGGTGCTGTGGATCGTGATCCTCTGGGGGACCGATCGCGTCGACCGACGACGCATCGCTGCCTCCGTCCGCTCCCAGGGTCGGTTGGTCGCCCTCGGTGGCGTCGGGGTCGCCGTCTACACCCCGATGTTCCTCATCGCAGTCGATCGCACCGGCGTCGCCGTGGGCACGGTCGTTGCAATCGGCAGCGGCCCGTTCTTCGCCGGGGCGTTCGAGTGGGCGGCGAGGGGAGTGCGCCCCGGCCTCGGTTGGCTGGTGGGCACCGTGATCGTCGTGTCGGGCGGAGCACTGCTCGTGGCATCGGCCCAGAGCGGCGTCGACGAGGTCGATGCCCTCGGCATCGGGTGCGCCCTGCTGTCGGGTTCGGGGTATGCGCTCTATTCGGTCACCGCCAAGACGACGATGGGCCGCGGTGTCGAGGCCACCCTGGCGATGGCGGCGCCGTTCACGGTCGGGGCGATCGCGGTCGCAGCCATGGCGGTCGGGCAGCCGTTCGGATGGCTCCGTGAACCAGGTGGTGTCGCGATGGCCCTGGAACTCGGTGTGCTCGCGACGGGCGTCGCGTACGTGCTGTTCGGCTACGGCTTGCACCGCTTGTCATCGGCGACCACGGTCACGCTCGTGCTGGCCGAGCCCCTGACGGCGGCGCTCCTGGCCACGATCGTGCTCGACGAGTCGATCGGGGCACTCGGTTGGGTCGGCGTCGCGATTCTGCTGAGCGGCCTGGTCATCGTCGGCCGCACCGCGGAGGTGTCGATCGAGCCCGTGGAGCCCCACCCGACGCCGGTCGGATGATGCGTCAGAGGTTGCGTCGCAGCAGCGAGTGCACCCGTTCCCAGTGCCGTTCCGACGCGGCGCGGTCGTAGCGCTCACCGGCAGGGGCGAAGCCGTGTACCGCGTCGGTGACGACGTCGATGGTGTGGGTCACCCCGGCGGCGTCGAGTGCAGCGCGGAACACCGGGATGTCCTCCGGCGGAGCCGTGGGGTCGGGGTCGACCCATGCGAGGTGGAGCTCCGCCCGTACACGGTCGAGGCCGAGGTGTGGGGAGTCGTCGCCGTCGCGGATCATCCAGGCGCCGTGGATCGACGCCCCGGCGACCACTCGGTCGGGCATCGCCCTGGCGAGCGAGACGACGAGGCCGCCCGACATGCAGAATCCGACGGCGCCGACCTTGGACGCGTCGGCTGCGGGGTCGGCATCGGCGACCGCCAGCAGCGCTTCGGCGTCACCGATGATGTTGGTCGGCGTCACGGTCCCCATCAGTTCCTGGCGATCGTGCATGTCGGCGTCGCTCTTGCCGAACTCGCGAAACTCGCTGCCTCGATAGAACAGGAACGGCATCATCACGTAGTAGCCGGCCGTGGCGAGGCGCGATGCCATGTCGTGCAGAGCTGGTCGGATGCTCGGGGCATCCATCAGGTACAGCACGACCGGATGGGGGCCGTCCTCCTCCGGATGGACGATGAACGTGGTCATCGTCCCGTCGGGCGTGGTGACGTCGATCTGGCGCTCGATCATGGCCCGATTGTGTCAGTCGCCGGAGGGTGACACGAGCCGATGTGACAGATCGTGCCTGGCACCATTCGTCACAACGTTCGCCACCGGGGGTCTCCGGGGGGGGGGGGGTCAGTCGGGGGCGGGCCTGCGTGCACGGGACGGTTGCACGCGGGGCGCCTCGTTGGGCATCTTCGGGTAGACCGGCGGCCACGGCGCATCGGGAACGCCATCGGCGAGGTCGGCAGCGAACCGCTCCACCAGGGGTGTGATCGAGCACGGTGCGTCGTCCATCAGTTCCCACGGGTCGCCACGATCGGCCAGCAGCGTCGGCACCGTGTCGATCGTCATCGCGTCGGGATCGATCGTGTCGAGTTCGTCCCAGCCGAACGGCGTCGAGACCTGCGCTCCGACCCGGGGTCGTGCACACCATGCACCGAACATGTTCTTGTGCGGTGCGTTCTGGTTGTAGTCGACGAAGACGCGTGTGCCGCGTTCCTCCTTCCACCACTTGTCGGTGATCAGGTCGGGATGCCGCTCGGCGAGTTCACGGCCGAGAGACACGACAGCACCGCGCACGGCGAAGGAGTCCCAGCCCGGTTCGACGCGCACGTAGATGTGGATGCCCTTGCTGCCGGTCGTCTTCGCGAAGCCGACCATGCCCAGCTCGGCGAGCAGGTCGCGGACGTGACCAGCCGACGCGCGGACCATGTCGAACGTGACCCCTGGCGACGGGTCGAGATCGATGCGCATCTCGTCGTGGTCTTCGGGTTGCGATGCTCGGAACGGCCACACGTGCAGGCCGAGGACGCCCATGTTGGTGGCCCACAGCACGTGCGCGAGGTCGGCGATCACGAGCGCCCGCGACGGGGTGCCGTTGATCGTCTCGACGGTGGTGGTCTGCAGCCAGTCTGGCGCCGAGTCGGGGATCCGCTTCTGGAAGAACGACTTCTCACGGACGCCGTTCGGGTACCGCTCGAGCAGCACCGGTCGATCGGCCAACGTCCGCATCAGTGGTTCGCCCACGGCGACGTAATAGCGGACGAGGTCGAGCTTCGTGCGAGGCTCCTTGTCGGGCCCCACGGACGGGAACATCACCTTGCCGGGGTTGGTGATCGTCACCGCACGCGGCCCGGCGTCGACCTCGACCGGCTCCCCGAACTCGTCGGCCCTCGCCATCAACCGAACGCTAGCCGAACGTTACAAACGGGGTCTGACCCCTGATGTAACACCGGATGTCTCGGCTATTGCTTGGCGTGGAGTTCGGCGTTGAGGGTGCCCCAGCTGGTGCCCCGGGGGCGGGCGATGACCTGGCCGGACTGGCCGTCACGGATGAACATCACGCTGTTCACGCCAGACAACTCGCGGGCCTTCACCACACCGTCGGGCGTGAGCACCGGGGTGCTCGCCGTGACGTACAAGCCGGCCTCCACCACACAGTCGTCGCCGAGGCTGATCCCGACGCCGCCGTTGGCGCCGAGCAGGCAGCGTTCGCCGATCGTGATCTGTTCCTTGCCGCCACCCGACAACGTTCCGAGAATCGAGGCGCCACCGCCGATGTCACTGCCATCGCCGACGGTGACGCCGGCGACGATGCGTCCCTCGACCATCGAGACACCGAGCGTGCCCGCGTTGAAGTTGCAGAACCCTTCGTGCATGACGGTGGTTCCCTCGGCGAGGTGCGCGCCGAGACGGACCCGGTCGGCGTCGGCGATGCGAACCCCACTCGGCACCACGTAGTCGGTCATCCGCGGGAACTTGTCGATGCTCGACACGGTGAGCACGCCGCCAGCGAGGCGTACCCGCAGCCGTACGTCGTCGAGGTCGCCGACCGCAACCGGGCCGAGATTGGTCCAGGCGACGTTGGTCAGAGCACCGAACAGGCCGTCAAGGTTCAGCGTGCGTGGCTTGGCCAAGCGGTGCGACAGCAGGTGCAGCCGCAGGTAGCCGTCCGATGCTCCCGCTGGGGCCTCGTCGACGTCGATCGTCAACCGCACCGGCCGAATCGTGACGCCACGGACCGCATCGGTGATGTCACGCAGCCCGAGCTGCGACTCGATCTCGTCGGTCGGGCAGTCGTCATCGCCGAACTCGCCCCATCCGAGCCAGCGGTACCAGGTGTCGAGCACCGAGCCGTCGGCGGCGATCGTTGCGAGGCCAGCCCCCCATGCCATGCGAGTTGTCGCGTTCGTCATCTAGAAGACCTCCGGTCGCAGCGTCGGGAAGAGAATGACTTCCTTGATCGAATCGACGCCAGCCAACAGCATGGCCACACGGTCCATCCCGATGCCCAATCCGCCCGTCGGCGGCATGCCGTACTCGAGCGCACGGATGTAGTCCTCGTCCACCGAGCCCGCCTCGGCGTCGCCGGCGTCCTTGGCCGCTTGCTCCTCCTCGAAGCGCAGGCGCTGCTCGACCGGGTCGTTGAGCTCGGAGTACCCGTTGCCGAGTTCGCGGGAGTCGACGAAGATCTCGAACCGTTCGGTGAGCCACGGATCCTCGCGATCGACACGAGCGAGCGGCGAGATCTCCGTCGGATGCCCGGTGACGAACGTCGGACGGACGATGTCGGCCTCACACAGCGCCTCGAACAGTTCCTCGACGAGCTTGCCGCCGCCCCATCGGGCTTCCCAGCGGATGCCGTGCTGCTCGGCGAGTGCGCGCAGCTCCTCGACGGGTTGGCTGGGATGCACGGTGCGGCCGACCTTGTCGGACACCGCATCGACCATGCGGACACGTGGCCACGGGTCCGCGAGGTCGATCATGGTGCCGCGAATCTCCAGCGTCGTCGTGCCGATCGCGTCGCGTGCGGCCTGCGTGATCAGCGCCTCGCTGATCTCCATCACGTCGTTCCAGTCGCCGAGCGCCTGGTAGAGCTCGATCATCGTGAACTCCGGGTTGTGGCGCGTCGAGATGCCCTCGTTGCGGAAGATCCGCCCGATCTCGAAGACCCGCTCCATCCCGCCCACGATCAACCGCTTCAGGTGCAGTTCCAGCGCGATGCGCAGGTAGAGCGGCATGTCGAGCGCGTTGTGGTGAGTGGTGAACGGTCGTGCATGCGCACCGCCCGCCTCGGCGTGCAGGACCGGTGTCTCGACCTCGATGAAGCCGCGCTCGTGGAGGGTGCGACGGAAGCTGGCGATGATCTCGTGACGGATCTCGAACGCGCGCCGCGCCTCGGTGTTGACGATCAGATCGGCGTACCGCTGGCGGAAACGCGTGTCGACGTCGGACAGGCCGTGCCACTTGTCGGGCAACGGGCGCACCGCCTTCGACAACAACTCGACGCGGTCTGGCTTGACCGACAACTCGCCCTTGCGGGTCGTCATCACCGTGCCGTGGACGCCCACCCAGTCACCGAGATCGAGTTGCTTGATGGCGGCGAACGCGTCGTCGCCGACGACGGCCTTGGAGATGAACAACTGCACGTCGCCGGAACGATCTCGGAGCGTGGCGAAGATCAACTTGCCGGAGTCGCGCATCAACATGATGCGACCGGCGACCGCGACCTGGTCCTCGGTCTCGACGCCTGGTTCGAGCGCCCCCCAGCCGTCACGGACGTCGGCCACGGTGTGTGTGCGGTCGAAGCGGTACGGGTATGGGGTCCCACCGGATTCGCGTATCGCCTCGATCTGGGCCAGCCGCCTGGCCTTCTCCGCGGCCAGGCCACTTCCGGTCAGTGGGGCGTCAGCGTCAGCGACGGGCTCACTGGTGCTCGCAGGGGTGTCGGCGTCGGGGGTGTCGGGGCTCACGGTGCATTGACGGTATCCAAAGTCGGGCCCCGGCCGCGCGTTCGATTCATCGCGCCGTCCGGTCACGGCCGCGAGACCGTACTCTTGAGCCGGTGCGCACCCGAACGATGTCGGCCCTGATCGCCCTCGCGACACTCGCGGTCGCGGTTCCCGTCGCGGCCCTGGGCCCCGGTGACGTGATCGACGACCCCGCCTCGGCGACACAGCAGGCAGCGAACGTGACCCCGCTCGCCACCGATGTCGTCACCGTGTACAACTCCGGGGTGCTGAGTTCGAGTGTCGCCGCTGGTGTCACGACCGCTGCTCGGCAAGCGGGGGCCGCGATCGCGTTCGGAGGGTCGGCCAGCGTCGGCATGGTCGGGATCTATCGGGGCAACACGGTCACGCAAGCGCCGGCAGCGGGCTACTCCTACCCGATGGGCACGACGGTGTTGCCGCCTGCCGCCGTCGGAGCGACCATGGGCCGCGACGTCGCCGCGCATCTGGCGACCGACGCCGTGGTCATGGGGCAGACGAGCGCCACCCTGCCTGGTCGCAGCGTGCAGGCCGGCGACTCGGTCGCGCTGGTTGCTGCCTGGGGGAGTGTCATCCGCTTCCGTGTCGCTGCGGTCCTGCCGGACAGTGCGATCGGCGGCACCGAGATCTTGATGTCGTCCGCCGCTGCAGCACGGCTCGGGATCACCGAGATCCGGCGTGCGGTCATCTGGAATCCGACATCGCGCACGGCGATGAACACTGCGCTCGCGGCGAACGGCCTCGTGTCGACGTCCGTTCGCATCCGACGGAGTTGGGACCCGCCCGACCCCGACGACACCCTCGGCATGGCGCAGACCAAGAAGCTGCTGGGCGAGTTCCAGTACCGCGTCAATGCCAACGGCTCGGTGAGCCAGCAGTCGAGCTGGCAGGCAGCGAACCTTCCGAGCGGTCGCGTGAACGTCGGTCTCGGCATCCGAGCCCGCTGCCACAACGTCGTCGCTCCAGCGATCACCGCTGCCCTCACCGAAGCAGCCAACCGTGGCGTGTCCTGGACCATCAACGTCGGCGATGCCAACCTCGCGGGCGGGTGTCACTACCCGCGGTTCAACCGGCTCACCCCGAACAGCTCCCTCGGGTTCCTGTCGCGCCACTCGTGGGGAATGGCGCTCGACACGAACACCCGAGGCTCGTGCCAGGGATGCATTCCCGACTTCTCCAAGACGTGGCAGGGCTGCACCGTCGTGGAGATCTTCCGCAAGCACGGCTTCGCCTGGGGCGGGAACTTCCTGACGCCCGACGGCATGCACTTCGAGTACGTCGGTGAGCCCCGCAATCAACTGGCGTATCCCTCCCGCTTCTGCGCGAACTCCGGAGCGGCGCTCCAGTTGACGACAGACGAAGCAGGCATCGACACCTTCTTCGCATCCGACGGCCTCTACCTGGGAGAGCACTGATGGCAACGAGATTCGTGATCGTCGGCGGCGGACCCGCCGGGAACGTCGCGGCGACAAACGCCGCCCGCCTCGGTGCGGAAGTGACGATGATCGAGCGCGACGTCGTCGGAGGTGCGGCGCACCTGTGGGACTGCATTCCGTCGAAGTCGATGATCGCAACGGGTCGCGCGATCAGCCGAACACGGGCGATCGGCGGCATGGGTCTGTCCAGCGTGGACACGAACGTCGACGTGGACACGCTGAGCCGACGCATCCGGTCGATCGAGGACACGATGCGCGACAACACGACCCGCCTGCTCGTGAGTCAGGGCGTCCGCATGATCCGCGGAACCGGTCGATTCACCGGCCCCAACACCGTGGTCGTCGATGGTCCCGACGGCACCGAGGAGATCGAGTTCGATTCGGCGATGGTGTCGACCGGGTCGCGACCTCGCATTCCCGACTGGTGCGAGCCCGACGGCGACCGCATCCTCACGACCCGCGACTGCTACCCGCCGAAGATCTTTCCCGAGAGCGTCACGGTCGTCGGCTCTGGCGTCACCGGCGTCGAGTTCGTTCACATGTTCTCGTCGTTCGGGGCCAAGGTCACGCTCGTGGTCAGCCGCCAGCAGGTGTTGCCCGGCAAGGACCCCGAGGTCGCCGCGGTCCTCGAGCACGAGTTCATGCGTCGAGGCGTCAAGCTCCTGATGGGCGCCCGCGCCGAATCGATGGAACGCGACGACGAGTCCGTCACCGTGCGCTGTGACGACGGACGATCGGTGACGTCGACGCATGCGGTGTTGGCGATCGGCTCGATCCCCAACACCGAAGGCATCGGCCTCGACGCAGCAGGCGTCGACGTGAACGACTGGGGCTACGTCGACATCAACCAGCACTGCGTCACCAATGTGCCGCACATCTACGCAGCCGGCGACATCTCCGGCAAGTTGCCGCTGTCGTCGGTGGCGTCGATGCAAGGCCGCAAGGTCGCCGAGCACGTGATGGGTGGCCACACCCGCAGTCACCGCCACCTCGACTACGACAAGGCCGCATCTGCGATCTTCACGGAACCGGAGATCGCCGACGTGGGCCTCGCCGAAGCCGAAGCGTTCAGCTCCGGTCGCAAGATCCGCGTCACCAAGGTGCCGTTCTCGTCGACCGCGAAGGCGATGATCAACAACGACACCACCGGGTTCGTGAAGATCATCTCCGATCCAGCGACCGGTGAGGTGCTGGGCGGGTCGATCGTGGGCCGTCAGGCCGCCGAGCTGATCTCGGTGATTGCGGTCGCGGTCACGGCGGGTCTCACCGTCAACGATCTCGCGGAGAGCATCCTCGTGCACCCCGCCCTCAGCGAAGCCCTCGCCGAAGCCTCCGAATAGCTATTCGATCACGGCGAGGATGTCGCCGCCGCCGACGGTGTCACCCGCGGCCACCTTGATCTACTTGACGGTGCCGGCCTTCTCGGCGTTGATCTGGTTCTCCATCTTCATGGCCTCGAGGACCACGATTCCAGCGCCGACCTCGACCTCGGCACCGACCTCGACCAGCACCTTGACGATCGTGCCCTGCATCGGGGCCTCGACGGATCCGGACGCGACGGCACCGCCGCCCCCGCCGCTGCCGCCGCCACGCTTGGCCTTCTTCGCTGGAGCGCCTGCGGCCGCGATCATCGGCGTCTCGGGCACCCACATGTTGACGTCGAAGCGCTTGCCGTTGACCTCGACGGTGGTCGAGCGCTTGACGAGCGGCTCGGCGTCCTCGTCGGTGTCCGGCGCGGTCGGCTCGGACTTGCCACCGATGCCGGTGAGGTCGAGGGTCTCCTCGACCCACTTCGTCGAGTGTTCGACCGCAGCGAAGTCGGGATGGCGCAGAATCGCGAGGTCGGCGGGAATCGTGGTCGCCACGCCCTCGACCACGAGTTCGTCGAGCGCACGGATGGTGCGGGCGATCGCGATCTCACGATTGCGGCCCCAGACGATCAGCTTGCCGACGAGGTTGTCGTAGTACTGGCTGATCTCGTCGCCGGACTGGTAGCCGGAGTCGAAACGCACCCCGAACCCGTCCGGCGGGACCAGCTTGCTGATCGGACCGGGGGACGGGAGGAACTTGCCCTCGGCGACGTCCTCGGCGTTGATGCGGATCTCGATCGAGTGGCCGCGGCGGGCGGCATCCACTTCGGCCTGCGTCATCGGGAGCTCGTCCCCGGCAGCCACGAGGATCTGCCATTCGACGAGATCGATGTCGGTGATCATCTCGCTGACCGGATGCTCGACCTGGAGGCGGGTGTTCATCTCGAGGAAGAAGAACTCGCCGTCCTGGAAGATGAACTCGACGGTGCCGGCGCCGTAATACCCGACGGCCTTTGCGGCCTTGACGGCGGCCTCGCCCATCGCCTGTTCGACGCCATCGGGGAGCCCTGGTGCCGGCGCTTCCTCGACCAGCTTCTGGTGTCGGCGTTGCGCCGAGCAGTCGCGGCTGGAGATCCAGACGCAGTTGCCCTGCTTGTCGCCGACGAGCTGGATCTCGACGTGGCGCGGCCAGGTGAGGTACCGCTCGACGTAGACCTCGTCACGACCGAAGAAGCTCTTGGCTTCACGCTGGGCGCTGGCGAAGGCGTTGTCGACGTCGTCCGCGTTGTGCACGACCTTCATGCCGCGTCCGCCGCCGCCGAAGGCCGCCTTGATGCAGACCGGCCAACCGTGGGTGTTGCCGAAGTCCTTGATCTCCTCGGGCCCCTTGGCGAACTCGGTGGTGCCGGGGACGACCGGAGCGCCACCGCGGATCGCGGCGAGGCGGCTGGAGACCTTGTCGGACATCTCGTCCATCGCCTCTGGTGGCGGGCCGATGAACTCGACGCCCATCTCCATGATCGCCCGGGCGAAGTCGGGGTTCTCGCTGAAGAATCCGTAGCCAGGGTGCACGGAGTCGGCGCCACTGCGGCGGATGACGTCGAGCATCACCTCGGTGTTGATGTAGCTCTCGGCAGCGGTCTGACCGCCGAGCGCGTACGACTCGTCAGCGAGACGGACGTGTTGCGCGTCGCGGTCGAGTTCGGAATACACCGCCACGGTGGCGATGCCCAGCTCGCGAGCAGCGCGGATGACTCGGACAGCGATTTCGCCTCGATTGGCGATCAGGATCTTCTGAAGCACGAGTGCCAATGTAGGTGCCATGACGGCTCGCGCAGACATCTGGGGGGAGACGGCGTGGCCTGCGGGCTGGGAAGTGCGCCACGTCGCCGAGACCGGCAGTACGAACACGGACCTCCTGAGCGCCGTCGAGAGCGGGAGTGCGGGCCATCGTTCGGTCCTGGCGACGAGTCATCAGACCGCCGGCCGGGGCCGTCTCGATCGCCGATGGGAGGCGCCACCGGGGGCAAACCTGCTCGTGTCGATCGCGTTCGCCCCCATCCCGCAGCCAGCCGTCGAGGCGACCCACCGTGTCGGACTCGCTGCGGTTGCTGCTGCACGCAGGCTGCTGCCTGATGCGGACGTGGCGCTCAAGTGGCCCAACGACGTCCTGCTCGACGACGTCAAACTCGCCGGCATCCTGGCGCAGCGCTCGTCGAACTCCGACACCGTGGTCGTCGGGATCGGGCTGAACGTCGGCTGGGCGCCGGACGGTGCGGCGAGTCTCGGAGCGGTGGCGGAGCCCGCCGAGGTCCTGCGTCTGCTGCTGTGCGCCCTGGACGACCAACCTGCGGACATCGGTCCGCTGTACCGAGCCTCGCTCGCGACCCTCGGCCGATCCGTCCGGATCGAGGTTCCTGGCCCCGAGCGTCACGTCGAGGGCACCGCGGTCGACGTGGACGGCGAGGGTCGCCTGGTCGTCGATTCCGTCGCCGGTGTCCGTCGCACGTTCGACGTCGGTGACGTCGTCCACGTCAGAGCGAACGGGTCCGACGCCGAATCGTAAGAGTGGCGTGTGAGACCGACGTCTCGGGGGCCCTGCCACGGCGCGCCACGGTGACGCCAGTAGCGTCGGTGCGATGCCGTCGCCCTCCCACGCTCGTCGTCGCAGTTCTGCGCCGCTCGCGCTGGTGATGGCCGTGCTCGTCGGCACGTTCGGCGCGTTCGGGGTGATCCGTGCCGCGAACTCGCGCGCAGCCGACATCGAGCGCATCGACGGCCTCGAACTGGTGCTGACCGCACAGGAGGGGCCGGCGCAGAACTACCTCCTCATCGGCTCGGACACCCGCGAGAACGCCGATCCGAACGATCCGGACTTCGGCGGGATCGGGGACACGAACGCAGTGCAGGGCCGCCGGTCCGACACGATCATGATCCTGCGCCAGGAGGCGAACGGGGAGGGAGCGTCGATCGTCAGTCTGCCCCGTGACCTGTGGGTGACCATCGCCGGTCGCGACAGCGAGAGCCGGATCAACTCCGCGTACAGCGACGGGACCGATGTGCTCGCTGCCACGATCACGCAGGAGCTCGGGATTCCGATCCACCACGTCGTGGACATCGACTTCAACGGGTTCAAGGACCTCGTCGACGCGACCGGAGGCACGACCATCTGTTTCGAGTATCCGACGCGCGACAAGAACACCGGGCTCGATCAGCAGCCCGGTTGTCACCAGCTCGATGGCGTCCAGGCGCTGCAGTACGCGAGAAGCCGCTACTTCGAGGAGTTCCGCGACGGCGAGTGGAAGACCGATCCTCGGTCGGACCTCGGCCGGATCGAACGACAGCAGGCGTTCCTGCAGCAGACGGCGAACGCGACCATCGACCGTCTGCAGTCCGATCCGTTCCTCGCATCGAACCTGATCAGCGCCGGGACCGCGGCAGTCCGAATGGACCCAGGGCTCGACCCGATCGCTGCGGCGGGAACGCTGCGCAAGGCGTTCGGTGCTGGTCTGAACAAGTACCAGCTGCCGGTGGTCGGCGTGACCAAGAACGGCAATGCCGTCCTGCTGCTGGGGGACGGCTCCGAGCCGA
>JBAWHL010000212.1:0-18569 GCA_049593815.1 Ilumatobacteraceae bacterium
ATCGGGACGAGCATCCCGATGTACACGAAGAACACCAGGGCCGTGCCCGTCACGATGAGGAACGGGCGCGTCACGAGACGCTCTGGCGGCGTCACGGCGCCGGGCGTGTCACTTCCGAGTTCGCGCATCGCTCCCATCCTGGCGACTCAACACCTGTTCCTCACGGTCGCATTCCCCACCCTGACCGATGTCACATCGGGCGCTCCGGACGTCGATGAGGATGCCGAGCACGACATCGGTGGCTCCTCCAGCAACCGATCCGGTTCAGGTGCGCGAGACGTCGACGGACACCGACAGCGACTGGGTCGACGACGGCCCGATCACGACGCCGCGCACCGGGGCGACGTCGGCATAGTCACGACCCCACGCAGTCGTGACGTGGCGTGCCGGACCGATCACTCCGTTGGTGGGGTCGAAGTCGAGCCATCCGTGATCCGGGATCCACACCGAGCACCACGCATGCGAGGCGTCGGCACCGAACGTCTTGGGTTCCCCGGGAGGCGGATCCGTCTCGATGTAGCCGCTGACGTACCGCGCCGCGAGCCCCAGCGCACGCAGGCACCCCACCGCGAGATGGGCGAAGTCCTGGCAGACACCGCGGCGCTCGGTCAGGACGGCTTCGAGCGGCGTGCTGACCTCCGTGAACGACGAATCGAACGCGAACGACTCGAAGATCTGCGTGCAGAACGCAGACGTCGCCTCGACGATCGGTCGTCCCGGCAGGAACGACGCGGACACCAGCTCGACGAGCGCCGCTCGGTTGGCCCCGATCGTCACGAAGTGCGACGGGGCGCTGAACGGAGCGACGTCGAGAGCGACCGGCCCACGCAGGCCGGCGACCGTCGCCGCGACACGCTCCCAGGCCACGTCGTGGCGAGGAAGACCCTGGTCCCACACGACGACCTCGGCCATCGCCGTGACCGTCAGCCCGTCGTGGGGCTGGTGGAGCCCGATCTGCACGATCCGGTTGCCGAAGACGTCCTCACGCTCGTCGTACTCGTCGCCCAACGGATCGAACGTCACCGAGGACGAGACGACTTCCTGCGCCGGTGTTGCCCGGACGAGCGCGCAGACGACGCTGTACCCGTCGAGCATCGGCGCGCCATAGACGTACTCGGTGCGGTGCACCACGCGGTATCCCTGCCCGGGCACGGCTACCTCCGCCCCATCATGCGCGGGTCGACGGGCGACGTCAGGTGCGACCCCACCACGTCGCGAGCCAAGCGGTCGCACCCCGTCCAGACCGCCGACAGGACCGCGGCGGTCTCGTCGACGGATGCATAGGACGCCGATGCGAGCAACTCGCTCAACTCGTCGGCCGCCGTGACACCCGCGAGCCAGCCGAGTCGTTCGGCCTGGGAGCGCACGACGCCGATCGCCGACGCCGCCGACCGTGGGTTGTTCGCGTCCGCCAACAGCAGCGTGGCGGCCGGCTCGAACTCGACGTCGCTGCGATGCCGGCGTCGATAGGCGACCAGGCTCTCGTTCGCGCCGAGCACCATCTCCACCACCCGTTGCCGTTGGAAGTCGAGCCGATGGTCGTCCGAATTCGCGCCGATCGGTCGTGGACCGGTCAGCCATGCCAGATCCGGCCCGATCGCCCCATCGAACATGCCGAACGCTCCCCGCACGCCGTCGATCACGCCGAAGGCGCGCTCGAGCCGACGGCCGATCTCACCGAATCGCCAGGCGGGGCCCTGGACGACGCTCTCGTTCCACAGACCGACGAGCGACGCGAGGTCGATCACCACCGACTCGAGGTCTTGCGCATCGATCGACCGGGCATCGAGCTGCGTGACGAAGACCCGGTCGTAGGGAACGAGCTCTCGGAGCCGGGTGCGGGAACCCGCGATCCGGTTCAACATCCGACCGCCGGTGACCGAGAAGAACTCGCGCACCGAGGTGGCCTCGGCGAGGAACGAGCCGAGTTGCTTCGCGAGCGCGTCGATGGCCAACGCCAGCGTCACGCCGGCACGGTCGGGCGCCGTCGAGGAGTCGACGAGCGACGTGATCCCAGCGATCGATCCGAGCATGTCGAGACCCGGGCGAACCCACGCCTCGGCGACCTCCGCGTCCAAGGCACCGCTGGTTCGATCGAGCACGACCTCGGTCGCACGAGCGATGAGCTCGGCACGTTCCATCGCCCGCCCCGCCCAGAACAACGCCTCCGCCGCCCGCGTCGGAACCGACGCGATCAGATCGACCTGCGGCAGCGGCTGTCGGCGACGCACGACCGGAGGGGCGACGGTGCCCCCCACCACCCAGACGTCCTTCGCCGACGCCGCGGTCGGCGTCGTGGGGTCGTCACCCTCGTTCAACACCCGAGCGCTGCCGCCCTGGAGCACGTCGATACCCAGGTCACTGGCGACGAGATGCAGACGCAGCGTGACCGCCCGTTGCACGTGCCGGGAGCCGTCGAAGCTCGGATACGTCGCCCACCGCTCGGCGCGGCGTTCCGACTCGGGCATCGTCGTCAGCGGCTGGTGCCCCTGGTAGGTCGAGCGCTGGCCGGTCGACCAGGCACCAGCGGCATCCCAGTAGGGAGCGAGCGCCGGATCCTCCAGCACGCCCGACCCGTGCGCGTTCGCCAGGCTCACGCCCCCGGAACGTGCAGCGAGCAGCAACCCCGGCACACCGATGTGCCCCTGCGCGTTGACCTCCATCGGATCGATTCGGTCGTCCTCCAGACGCCGGAACAGCACGTCCACGGGTTCGAGCCCGGCCAGCGAACGCAGCCAGACGCGTCGTTGACGCACCACCAGATCCGCGCCTTCAGCCAGGTTGAGTCCAAGCCGATTGGCGAGGAACGACTGCTCCACGAAGGACGGGTGGTCGACGCCGCCCGACAGCACGACGATGCGCGGGTTGACGGTCGACGCGACGTCGGCGAGCCCGTCGCGCAGTCGATCCGCGAACGGATCGAGCGAACGCAACGCCCGGCCGGCGGGGAGCCGGGAGATGACGTCTCGGTGTACCCGCCCCGTGACGACCCGACCCAGGAGGCTGTATCCGACGCCCGCCGGCGCGTCGGTGATGTCGCGCACGACGTGCCAGGCCCCGTCGGCGCTGCGAACGACGTCGACCGCGTAGTTCGTCATCCACCGTTTGACCGGATGGGTGCCGAACGCCGCCAGCCGATACTTGGGGCTTCCCCACAGCGCGACCGGATCCACGATCGCGTCCTGCAACAACGTTCGGTCGCCGTACAGATCCGCGAGGATCGCCTCCAGCATCTGCATGCGAGCGATCGCTCCATCGGCGAGTTCGACGAACTCGGCGCCGTCGATCACGAGTGGGATCGGGTCGAGCCGCCACGGCCGCGACTCCAACGCAACCGATCGACCGTCGGAACGTGTCGGCAGGTCGTGGACGATGTGGCCGGCGCCCTCCGCGCCGAGCAGACGATCGGCGTCGATCTGGCGCTCGGCGAGGTCGGGCAGGTCGGCGATCAACGCCGTCAGGCCATCCGCGTCGTGCCCACCCGAGTCCAACAACCGATCGTTCAGCATGGTCGCAGCGTCACGATCAGTGCAGGACGTAGTTGTCGTGCATCACGGAGTTGAGCCGCGCCAACGCCGTCTGCACCTCTTCCATCGCCGCGTCGAGCACGGCACCGTCGTCGGCTGCTGGTCGGCTTCGTCGCAGCTGACGGTCCACCGCCTCGACCGCCCCGAGCACGTTGGCGTACGCAGGGAGCCGCAGCACGGACATCCGCATCTCGGCGAGGCATCCGGCGACCGACCGCGGGAACCGATGGTCGAACAGCAGGAACCGCACCACGGACGGGCCGTCGATCGGTCCTCGGGACGACCGCTGGAACATCTGCAGCGCACCGAGCGACCGCAACACGCCCATCCATTGGACTTCGGCGAACTCGTCGGCGGCACCCGGCGGCAACGAGAGCAGCGATGCGGCGCGGACGCCGAGGACGCGCGTCGTCATGTCGGCGCGCTCGATGTAGCGACCGAGGCGCCACAGTTCGTAGGCCTCGTCACGGGTCATCGAGACCTGCAGCACCCCGTCGAGTCGGCGGCTCTCGTCGATCACACGGGCGAGGAACCGGTCACGGCGCCGCCGTTCGACCGAGGTGATCGCGCCACCGCGTACGTAGATCAGCAGGTCGTTGATCGTCTGCCACGCCTCGCGGGGCAGCACTTCGCGGCACGTCCGCAGGTTCTCGCGGCTGTGCTCGACGATGTTGATGATGCTGTTCGGGTGCTCCCGGTCCGCCATCAGGAAGTGGGCGACCTGGTTCTCGTCGGAGCCGGCCACGGCCGGGAGCACGATGTCGCTCCCGGAGATCGACACCAGCGGGCTCCAGCGCGTCGTGGTCGTGGGGAGGTCGCTGAGCACGTCGCCATAGGCGCGCAGCACACGCGCCGAGTCCTCGGCGCGCTCGATGTACCGAGCCGACCAGTAGATCCGATCCGCCACCCTCGACAACAGCGCCATCAGCCAGCACTCCCCGACTCGGTCTGACGCTGCGTCTGGGACTGGGCACCCTGCGGTTGGGCGTCCTGGGACTGGGTCTGGTGCCGGTGCTCGGATGGTCGACCCCACGTCTCGCCGCGGTGAGGATTCGGGCCGTCGACGATCCACGTGTCCTTCGACCCGCCGCCCTGCGACGAGTTGACCACGAGCGAGCCCTTCGTCAGCGCCACTCGTGTCAGCCCACCGGCAGTGACGTAGCTGTGCTCTCCGGTGAGCACGAACGGGCGAAGGTCGAGGTGTCGCGGCTCGATGCCGTCCTCGACGAGGGTCGGCGCTGTCGACAGATCGAGAATCGGTTGGGCGACCCAGTTGCGAGGGTCGGCGCGCACCGCGTCCGCGGCGGCCTCCAGTTCCTCCTCCGTCGCCCGGTTGCCGATCAGGATGCCGTAGCCGCCGCTCTCGTTGGCGGGCTTGAGCACCAGTTCGGAGAGGTTGGCGAGCACGTGCTCGCGCTCGTCGTCGTACATGCACCGGAAGGTGGGGACGTTCGCGATCAACGGCTCCTCGCCGAGGTAGTAGCGGATCATGTCGGGGACCCACGCGTACACGCACTTGTCGTCGGCCACACCGGCGCCAGGGGCGTTGGCGATGCCGACGTTGCCCGCCTTCCACGCCCGCATCAACCCGGGCACGCCGAGCATCGAGTCTTCGAGGAAGACCTCGGGGTCGAGAAACAGGTCGTCGATGCGTCGGTAGATGACGTCGACGCGTTCGAGCCCGGTGATCGTCTTCATGTGGACGATGTCGTCGTCGTCGACGACGAGATCATCCCCTTCGACGACCTCGGCCCCCATGCGCTGGGCGAGGAACGAATGCTCGAAGTAGGCGGAGTTGAAGATGCCCGGGGTGAGCACCACGATCGTCGGGTCGGTGCGACCCTCGGGTGCCAGCGAACTGAGCAGCTTGTTCAGTTCGTCGGTGTATCCGTCGACCGGACGGATGAGGTGACGCTCGAACAGTTCGGGGAACGTGCGCTTGGCGACGACCCGGTTCTCGAGGACGTAGCTGACGCCGGACGGCACGCGCAGGTTGTCCTCCAGGACGTAGAACCGTCCGTCGCCGCCGCGCACGAGGTCGGAGCCGGAGATGTGCGCCCAGACACCGAACTTCGGCCGGATCCCCTGACACTCGGGTCGATAGTTCGTCGAGTCCTCGAGCAGCTCGGCGGGGAAGATCCCGTCGCGGATGATGTTCTGATCGTTGTAGATGTCGTCGATGAACCGGTTCAACGCACGCAGGCGCTGCGCGAGCCCGCGCTGCACCTCGGCCCATTCGTGACCGTCGATCAGGCGGGGGATGATGTCGAACGGCCACGCTCGATCGATGTTCTCACCATCGGAGTACACCGTGAACGAAATCCCCATCGTGAGGATCTCCAGTTCCGACAGTCGCTGCCGCTCGCGCAGCTCGTCGAGGCCGAGCCGATGCAGCAGGTCGATGAGATCGTGCGCGATCGCCCGAGGACTCCCGTCATCCTCCAGCAGTTCATCCATTGGCCCCGACCGTACCCCGCCGCCACTCCCAGGAAACTCACCCTCCCACCCCCCCTTCCCGTCCTCCCACCCCTTTTCGTACTCCCGGGCGGGAACAGCTCCCGCCCGGGAGTACGAAAAGGAGGAGGAGGCGGAGAGTGGAGCGGGACGTCGTAGCATTTCGCGCACGGGTTCGCCCGCTCGGCTCGCCGCCCTCGACGAACGTACGACACGAATCACGCACGGGGGCTCCGATGACCACCTTCCCGCCCGCACTCGCCGCCCGGATCGCCGAGCGCCACGGGATCGTCACCGTCGACGATCTCGCCGCCAACGGCCTGAGCACACACATGATCCGCTACCTCCGGCAACAGGGGGTGTTGCTCGCCATTCACCGTGGGACGTATCGACTCGCGACCGCACCCGACACGTTCCATGCGCGCTGCGCTGCCGCCTGTGCCGCGCAGCCGAGCGCAATCATCACCGGGGTCGCGGCCGCACGCCTGTGGGGCTTCCGGCACGTCTGGCGCTCGGAGGTGCCGCACGTACTCGTCGACCACGGACGAGTACGCCTGTCCCACGGGGTGGTGCTCCGACGCTCGACCGACATCGGCGCCACCGACAGCGTGCTGCGCGACGATGGCATTCGCATCGCCAGTCCACCTCGCGCCTGGTTCGACTGCGCCCGCGATGTCGACGACGAGCGCTTCGAGCGCTTGACCGAGTGGGTGCTCGACCAGCACGTCCAGTTGCCCGCGTTGTGGCGGACCGCGCGACGGCTGTGCACCCACGGCCGTCCCGGTTCACGCCGAGTTCGGGAGGTGATGATGCGACGCTCGGACTGGCAGCGCCCGGCCGACTCGGGCCTCGAACTCAAGGTGCTGCGCGCGCTGGAGGCACGCGGCGTCCACCTGATTCGCCAGTACGAACTCCGGCTCGACGACGGTTCGATCGTGCACCTCGATGGTGCGGACCCGACGGTTCGGTGGGGCCTCGAGGTCGACCACGTCACATGGCACGGCGGACGGCTCGACGCCCAGCGCGACAAGCGTCGCCGCCTGACCCGCCACCCCACCCCACACCCCATTTCGTACTCCCGGAGCGGAACTGTTCCCGCCCGGGAGTACGAAAAGGGAGGGGTCAGGCGGGGGTTTGGGGCTTGGGCTCCTTGGGGAGACCGAGGATGCGTTCGCCGACGATGTTGCGCTGGATCTGACTGGTGCCACCCCAGATGGTCTCGGAACGGGAGAAGAAGAACGACGACATCATCGGGCTGACCGGATAGCCGTCACGACGCTTGTCACGCCCAGCACCGGGCCAACTGCCGCTCTCCGGGCCGGCATCGACGAGCATCGCGTCGGCACCGTGGATGTCGAGAGCGAGCTCCATCGCCGCCTTGTGCATCTCCGACCAGAACATCTTGTTCGTCGCGCCGAGGGCGATCGTCGACATGTCCTTGCCGCCATTGAGCGTGTTGGTGAGGTTGCGCAGACCGTTGACCTTCAGGATCTGGATCTTGGTGTAGTACTCCATCAGTCGCTGACGGATCATCGGGTCGTCGATGGCCCCGTTCTCGGTGGCCTTCTCGACCATCGTCCGGTACTCCTCTTCGAAGCGACGATGGCCCGTCGTGGCCGACTGGCCGCGCTCGAACGCGAGCGTGGAGTTGGCGACCTTCCACCCGTTGTTGACGCCGCCGACGACGGCATCCTTCGCGCACCGGGCGTTGTCGAAGAAGACCTCGCAGAACTCGGCGGTGCCGTCGGGTTGGGTGATGCCGCGCACCTCGATGCCGTCCTGGTGCATCGGCACGAGGAGGTAGGAGATGCCGGCGTGCTTCGGCGCGTCCTGATCGGTGCGGGTGAGCAGGAAGCAGTAGTCGGCGTGGTGGCCCTGGGTGGTCCAGACCTTCTGGCCGTTGATGACCCACTCGTCGCCGTCGAGGACGGCGGTCGTCTTGAGGCTGGCGAGGTCGGAGCCGGAGTTGGGCTCGGAGAATCCCTGACACCAGCGGGTCTTGCCCTGCAGGATGCCCGGGAGGAACTCCTTCTTCTGCTCCTCGGTGCCCCACTGGAGGATCGTCGGGCCGACGAGCGTGTCACCGAAGAAGTCACCGCGCATCGGCGCCTTGGCGCTCGCGAACTCCTCGGACAACACGACACCCTGCATCGTCGTCAGGCCCTTGCCGCCGTACTCGGCCGGCCACGTCGCGCAGATCCAGCCGCCCTCGAAGAGCTTCTCGGGCCACGCCTCGTTGAACTGCTTGCGTTCCTCGTCGGTCATCTCGAAGTCGTCGTCGAACCAACCGTCGGGCAGGTTGTCGTGCAACCACGCCTTGATCTCGGTACGGAATTCCTCGGCTTCTGGTGGGTAGGAGAGATCCATGTCCCCATTCTGCCTCGTCACTTGACCCGCGGGTCAAGTTTTCCGCGCACGAAACCGACCGCTCGGCGGACGCGACACCGCTCCCGGACCATTCACACGCAGGAAACAGTTCGGCGACAAGCGGGAAACGGGCCCGGCTTAGGTTGCCCACGCAATCCGGGAGGCAACGGCGCCACTGGACCATGCATCCCTGATCACTACCCCTATTGGAGGACCTGTGCGCAAACGTGCGCTCCGAATCATTTCCGGCCTGGGCGGGGCCGCCGCGATCGTCGCGGTCACCCCCTCCCTCGGCTTTGCACAAGAGGGGCCTGGCACCCAGGCCATCCTCGACAACATCTGGGTGTTCGTCGCCGGCATCCTGGTGTTCTTCATGCAGGCAGGCTTCGCCCTCGTCGAAGCCGGCCTCACCCGAGCGAAGAACGTGGTCAACATCTTCGCCAAGAACATCAGCGATGCCATCGTCGGCGTACTCGCCTTCTTCGCCTGCGGTTACGCCTTCGCGTTCGGCAGCGTGTCCGACGGCGGCATCGAGAAGTTCGTCGGAACCAAGGCGTTCTTCCTCAGCGGCCAGGACATGTTGATCCCGGCCGACGGTGGACTGAGCGTTGCGACCGTGTTCTTCTTCCAGGCCGTGTTCGCCGCGACCGCCGTGACCATCGCCTCCGGCGCCATGGCCGAGCGGACGAAGTTCACCTCGTACCTGGCCTTCAGTGCCATCATGTGCGCCATCATCTACCCGGTGGTCGTGCACTGGACCTGGGGCGGCGGCTTCATCGCCCAGCTGAGCGTCGGCGACGCGGTGTACTCCGACTTCGCCGGCTCCGGTGTCGTGCACATGACCGGTGGCATCGCCGCCTTCATGGGCGCTGCATTCCTCGGGCCTCGCATCGGCAAGTACGACGAGAACGGCAAGCCCCGGGCCATCCCGGGTCACAACATCCCGTTCGTCGCACTCGGCATGTTCATCCTGTGGCTCGGCTGGTTCGGGTTCAACCCCGGCTCGGAGCTCGCCGCCGACTCCTACGTCATGACGGTCGCCGTCAACACGATGCTCGCAGCGTGCGCCGGTGGTCTCGCCTGCACCATCACGATCTGGTTGAAGGCCGGCAAGCCGGACGTCGCCATGATCTGCAACGGCGTACTCGCCGGTCTCGTGGCCATCACCGCTCCCTGTGGTGCGGTCAACGCCGGCATGTCGGTCGTCATCGGCGCCGTCGCCGGTGTCCTCGTGGTCTTCTCGGTGTTCTTCTTCGACAAGATCAAGATCGACGATCCGGTCGGTGCCGTCAGCGTCCACGGCGTCTGTGGCGCCTGGGGCCTGCTCTCCATCGGCCTCTTCGCCCAGTACGACGATGCCTTCCTCCTCCGCCCGAATGCCGGGCTGTTCTACGGTGGCGGCTTCGAGCAGCTCGCCATCCAGGCGCTGATGCTCGTCATCATCCTCGTGTGGGTTGCTGCAACGACGGCTGGGGTGTTCTTCGTCCTGAAGAAGACCATCGGCCTGCGAGTCAGTGCCGAAGAGGAAATCGAGGGCCTCGACGTCCTCGAGCACGGCCTGCAGGGTTACGCCCACGACCTGGCTCACACGAGCTGACCATCGATCGACGCAAGAGCTGTAAAGGAACCAACACATGAAACTCGTGACAGCGGTCATCAAGCCGTTCAAGCTCGACGATGTCAAAGATGCCCTCAAGGCCATCGGCATCGCCGGGATCACCGTCTCGGAGGTCCGCGGCTTCGGCCGTCAGGGCGGCCACACCGAGACCTACCGAGGTGCGGAGTACAAGATCGACTTCGTCCCCAAGGTCAGCATCAGCGTGGTCATCGCTGACGACGTCGTGGACACCGTGGTCGACACCATCGTGGCCTCCGCCGCCACCGGCAAGATCGGCGACGGCAAGATCTGGGTCACCGACGTGGAGCGCCTCGTGCGCATCCGCACCGCCGAGGAGGGCGCTGACGCCATCTAGCGACGCGTCGACAGACCCAACCTGATCGGGACGCAACGCTGCGTACCCGCCAGTTGGTCCCCGGGCCCTCCCTTTGCGTCCTCAGAGGGGTGGGCCCGGGGACCTTTGGGTTGGTCGGCCCGCGCTGCGATGCGGGCCTCTCCCACACCCGCAGCCGGGAACGGTTGGTCGGCCCGACGCCGGGTACCGCGTCCGCGCGTTGCGACAGCGGCGCATGCCCTGTCGTACAGTCGGATGGATGACGACACTCGAGACCGAGACGCCCGCGAAGGCCGGCCGCTGGACTGCGCAGTGGAAGGAGTTGTACGCCGAGGTCATCACGACCGGGCTGTGCACGGGGTGTGCCGGGTGCGTGGTGACGTGCCCGCACGACGTGATCGGCTACGAACACGAAGAGGGCAAGTACATCCCCTTCCACCTCGAGGAATCCCTCGGCCTCGAGAACTGCATCCACGGCTTCGGCGAGGAGGGCGGCTGCACGACCTGCACCCGCGCCTGCCCCCGCTTCCGGGCCTGGGAGCCGTCCGCCGACATGCATCTGTTCGGGCGGGTCCGTGAGCCCGACGAGATGGCCGGCATCTGGCGCCAGCTGTACCTCACCCGGGCAAGCGACGACATGGTGCACAAGATCGGCCAGGACGGCGGCCTCGTCTCGGCGATGCTGATCTGGCTGCGCGAGCACGACTACATCGACGCCGCGCTCGTCAGCGGCGTCGAGGACGACGATGCGTGGAAGGCGAAGCCCGCCGTCGTCGTCACCAACGAGGAGATCCTGGCGACCGCCGGCAGCCGCTACACCTACTGCGCCAATCCCCTCGCACTCCCCGAAGCCAGGGAGAAGGGCTACGAACGCCTCGCGCTCGTCGGCATGGGCTGTCAGACCTCGTCGCCACCGACGATGTGGGACCGCAAGGCCGGCAAGGTGTCCAAGCCGTTCCTGTTCAACATCGGTCTGCTGTGTTCGAAGACCTTCGACGACGCGATCTTCCCCGAGCTCTTCGAGGCCAAGTACGGCCTCAAGAAGCAGGACATGGTGAAGATGAACATCAAGGGCGTCTTCCAGATCTGGATGAAGGACGGCTCCTACCACGAGGTCGACCTCAAGGAATGCCACCAATGGACCCGTCAGGGTTGTACGAGCTGTCCCGACTTCGCCGCCGAACACGCCGACGTGTCGACGGGCGGCATCGGCGAGGACAACGACTGGACGCTCACGATCGTGCGCACCGAACTCGGTGAGCAGGTCATCGAGCGGATGATCGCCGACGGCTCGATCATCGCCAAGCCCGCACAGACCGACGAGACCGCGATGCGCCTGTTGCGCCTGTTGTCGATCGTCAGCCGCCGACGCTGGCCCAAGGAGGCCGACGCGGCGCCTGCCGTTGGCGTTCCGCCACCGAAGAAGAAGAAGACCGCCGCGCCGAGCGCTGACGCCGCACCGAAGGAACCAGCGCCGCAACCGGCAGCGGAGACCGCTCCGGATCAGCCGAGCGCGCCGTCCTGACCGAACCCGGGGCCCGGCGCCTGCCGGAAAGACAGCACCAACGGGTCATCGGTCGCGCGCCGGTGACGGTTCGGGTGCGTCAGGTGCGACAGGCGGCGAGGTCGGCTTCGAACTTGACGAGGGTCGCGTCGGCCTCGACCTTCGCCGCGGCGTCGCCGTCGAGCGAGTCGTTGCCGATGTCCTGCAGCTCGCTGGTCGTGTAGCCGTCGATCACGTCGAGCATGCACTCCTGCACCTCGGGCTCGTCCTGCGTCAGGGTCTTGACGAGGTCCTGAGCCACGCGCTTGGCGCTCGGATCGGACTCGCAGGCGGTCAGGCCGAGCACCGCGATCAATCCGACGGCAGCGGTGTACGGGAGCGAACGGCGAGACGTCTTCACAGCGACCCAAGGCTACTGCCGCCTCCCTCCCCCGCCACCTGCCCCGTGTCGCGACACCGATGAGCGAGTGCACCATACGCGGTGCGTTCGCTCATCGCTCGACGTCATCGAGGACCGGCGATGAGGCAATGCACCGCGGGCGGTGCGTTCGCTCATCGCTTGGGTGGTCGGGGGTTCAGCGGGCGGCGAGCGCGACGGCCCGGGCGAAGACGGCGTCGAGCATCGGTTCGGTGAGACGCTTCGTGAACGTGTTCTGCTGGCTGGGGTGGAACGAGCAGATGAGCGTCGGGCCACCGCCGATGGGAACCTCCGCTCCATGCCCGAACTTGGGGCGGGGCCGCACACCGAAATGCCGACACGCCGCCTGATACCCGAACTGGCCGAGGCACACGACGACGCGCATCGACTCCAACGCCGCGAGCTCACGTTCCAGGAACGGCGCGCACGTGTCGCGTTCGATCGTCGTCGGCTTGTTCTCCGGCGGCGCGCACTTCACCGCGGCGGTCACCCATGCATCGGTGAGTTCGAGCCCATCGTCGATCGACACCGACTCGGCCTGGTTCGCGAGACCCGCCCGGTGCATCGCCCTGAACAGCCAGTCGCCGCTGCGATCGCCGGTGAAGACCCGCCCCGTCCGGTTGGCGCCGTGCGCCGCGGGAGCCAACCCGAGCACGACGATGCGTGCGGCGGGATCACCGAAGCCGGGAATCGGGCGCCCCCAGTACGTCTCGTCGCGGTACGCAGCCCGCTTCTCGACCGCCACGCGCTGGCACCACTCGACCAGGCGCGGGCACGCCGTGCAGTCGACCACGTCACGTTCGAGCCTGGCGAGCGGAGTCACAGCACCCGACAGTAGGTTGGATGTACCTCATGGCCACCAAGAAGCGCACTCCCCCACCGTTCACGACGGTCCTGCTGGTCCGCCACGGGCAGACCCCGACGACCGGCAAGGTGCTGCCCGGCCGCGCCGCAGGGCTCTCGCTCGCAGACGAAGGCCGCCGCCAGGCCGAGATCGCTGCCGAACGCATCGGTGAGCTGACGCGCGTCGACGCGATCTACAGTTCGCCACTCGAGCGAGCGAAGGAGACCGCAGCACCGATCGCCAAGGCCTGTGGTTTGCGCACGAGGGTCGACCGCGGACTGTTCGAATGTGACTTCGGTGACTGGACGGGCAAGGAACTCAAGGCCCTCATGAAGCTGCCCGAGTGGCAGACCGTTCAACGGGCGCCGTCGACCTTCCGGTTTCCGAACGGCGAGAGCTTCACCGAGATGCAGACCCGCATGGTGTCGGCGCTCGACCGACTGCGTGCGAAGCATCCCGGTGGCACGATCGTGTGCGTCTCTCATGCCGACACGATCAAGGCCGCCGTCGCGCATGCACTCGGCACCCACATCGACCTGTTCCAGCGGATCGTCATCAGCCCCGCATCGGTCAGCGCGATCGGCTGGGGTGCCGGTGGCCCGGTCGTCCTCGCCGTCAACTCGACCGGTCGCCCGCTGACCGAGCTGCAGCCGTCGTGACCGTCGAGACGTCGCAGGTGGCTGGAGCATGAGCGTCTTCTACGAGTTCGACGAGGTCGGTGCGTTCACCGTCGGCACGGTCGGCCGACCCGGCGAGCGAACGTTCCTGCTGCAGGCCCGGGCCGACGGCGAACGTGTCACGGTCAAGTGCGAGAAGCAACAGGCCGCCGCGATCGTCCAGTACCTCCGGCGTGTCCTCGCCGATCTCCCACCGGCGGAGGATCGACCGATGTCGGGTGCGCTCGAACTCCGCGATCCGCTCGAGCCGGTGTTCGTCCTGGGGCCCATCGGGCTCGGGTACGACCGCGCCACCGACCGGGTGCTGATCCAACTCGAAGAAGTCGGCGAGATCGACGAGGAAGGCGAGCCCGTCGAGGACGACGACCGCGGCCACGTCCGTCTGTACATCAGCCGCGGACAGGCCACGGCGTTCTGCGAACACGCCGACCAGGTCGTCGAGGCCGGACGTCCGGCGTGCCCGTGGTGCAGCTTCCCGATGGACCCCGACGGCCACGACTGTCCGCGGATGAACTGATGGGCGCGGTGACCCTGTGTCCCAGCTGAGCGACGAAGAGTACGACGACATCGACGACGCGCACGGCGGCGAGTACGGCGGCGAGTTCGGCGCTGAGGACGACGGCGAGGATGCCGACGACGAGCCTCAGGGTGTCGAACTGCGCGTCGACGACATCGACGACCCGATCCAGCACCTGCTGCGCGGCGACATCGAGGTCGAAGGGCGGATGCCGTACAGCAGCAACGCCACCTACCTCGTCCACGTGGTCCACGAGGGTCGATCCCACCCGGCGATCTACAAGCCCATGCGCGGCGAACGTCCCCTCTGGGACTTCGAGCCGGGCCTCCACCGCCGTGAGGTGGCGACGTACCTGCTCAGCGAGGCGCTGGGGCTCGGTGTCATCCCACCCACGGTGCTGCGTGACGGGCCGCTCGGCGAAGGGTCGGTCCAGTGGTTCGTGACCGCCGACCACAGCCAGCACTACTTCACGATTCACGAGGCACACCCGGAGCTGCACGACGAACTCCGCAAGATGGCCCTGCTCGACGTGCTGGCGAACAACACCGACCGCAAGAGCGGTCACGTGCTGCTGATCCCCGAGCGTGACGGCGCACCAGGATCGATCTGGGGCATCGACCACGGGCTGTGTTTCTCCGCCGAGTACAAGCTGCGTACCGTCATCTGGGAATTCGGCGGCGAGCCGATCCCCGATGAGCTCCTGACCCGTGTCGCTGCCCTGTGCGATCGGGTCCCACTCGAGGTGTCCGCGCTGCTCGCCGACGACGAGGTCGAGGCGATCCAGGGCCGCGCCGCGTGGTGTGTCAAGGAACGACGGTTCCCGACCGATCCGACCGGCCGGCGCTACCCCTGGCCGTTGGTCTGAGCTCCGCCATGCACGATGACGAGCCGGGAACCACCAGCGACGATGCACTCGACGAGCTGATTCATCGCGCCGACCTCGATGGCCTGGTGCGGATGATCGACGACCGATGCAGCGCACGCGACTGGCCCGGTCTGCTGCGCGTCCGAGATCGATCGCGCCATGCCGTCGCCACCGGACGCCAGCTCTGGCCCGCAGCAACGCTGGCCGAATACCGCCTCGCGCTCCTGGGTGATCCCGAGTCGGTCGCGGCGGTGCTCGATGAGTCCGACGGGCTGTCCGGCCGGTTCACGGTCGGCCCGCTCACCGAAGTGGCTGCACAGTTCCACACGTGGTCAGACCTGGCTCCGGTGCTCGACCTCGGGCCACGCGCCGCGTTCGTCGCTCACGAACGCGTCCTGCGCGGCGAGACGATCAACGCCCCCGAGCTGCCGGCGGTGCTCGATCTCCCCCTCGATCTTCAGCCGTGGGAACCGAACTACGCACTCGCCACCTACGGCGAGGCCGACGGCGAGTTCCCCATGCCCGATCTCCCCGACGACTGGACCTCGATCGAGCCGGACTCGGGCGAGGTGCTCGACGACGACGTCGAGTTGGCGGTGCGTCAGCTCGTCGAGCCGTGGCTCACCGGTTCCAACGGACAGCTCGACGTGGTCTGCGTCGAGGGTGATGCAGCGAGCGCGATCGGAGCACTCGGGGTGCGTCGGGCGCGGGTCGTCGAACTCGACGCTGCGACCGCGATCGCGTGGCTGGCGTGGGCCGGTGCGAACGGTGGAGCCCACGGGCGTCGTCGTGGCGCAGCCTCGGGCCGGTTCGGTGCGTGGTGGACGCTCGCCGCGTTCGGCGACCTGCTCGACGACTGGCCCCTTCCCCCCGACGAACTCGGCGAACTCGCCGCCAACTTGCGTTGGTACCGGTGGGACGCTCACGAACCGTCGATGGGCTGGTCGCTGCAGCTCGCCGTCGAGGACCCGAGCGACACCACCGGCTGGGCGATCTCCGCCCACGACGCCACCTGACGCGTCGCCCGGCTGCCAACCCACGGCTTCCCCCCCCGAAGACCTCCCCCGACACCCCACCGCGCCCGCCGCGGAACACCCACCGAAAAATGCGTGGTTCGTGGCGCCCAGCGACCCCAGACCCGCACAATTCGGAGCTACCCGGCGCCTCATCCGAAATGTGTGCCGATCATGGCGCTCAGCGCGCCGGTGGACCCATTTTTCGGACACACCGTTCCTTGGGGGCGGGAGCAGGGTCAGACGCGACGAAACCCGCACCGGAAGGTGCGGGTTTCGTACGGATCGTCTGCTCGGGAGGGTGCGCTCAGCGCACCGGATTTCCCGATGTTCGGGTGGTCGTCAGCAACCGACGATCAGCGGGCGGCGAGGGCCTCGAGGAGCTGCGGGAGCACCTTGTGGACGTCGCCGACGATGCCGAGATCGGCGATGCCGAAGATCGGGGCTTCTTTGTCCTTGTTGATCGCGATGATGTTCTTGGAGCCCTTCATGCCGACCATGTGCTGCGTCGCGCCGGAGATGCCCGCCGCGATGTAGACGGTCGGCTTGACGACCTTGCCGGTCTGACCGACCTGGTAGCTGTAGGGAACCCAGCCGGCGTCGACGATGGCACGGGAGGCGCCAGGCGCTCCCTTGAGTGCCTTGGCGAGGCTCTCGATCATCTCGAACTTGTCGGCCTCGCCGAGGCCACGGCCACCAGCGACCACGACAGCGGCTTCGTCGAGCTTGGGACCAGAGGTCTCCTCGACGTGCACGGCGGTGACGGTTGCGCCACCGGTCGAGCCCAGGTCGGGAACCGGAGCCGAGACGACCTCGCCTGCAGCGCCAGCGCCACCTTCGGCGACGAAGCTCTTCGGCCGGAAGGCGGCCAGGAAGGGACGCTCACCCGTGAAGGTCGAGTTGACGAGCTTGGTGCCACCGAAGACCGGGGTCTGCACGGTGACGGCATCGCCGTCGACGGTGATGCTCGTGGAGTTCGTGAGCACCGTGCGGTCGAGCTTGACCGAGAGGCGGGACATGACGTCGCGGCCCTCGTAGCTCTGCGGGAACATGATCAGGTCGGGCGAGTCGCCGCCGTCGATGACGGCCTGCATCGCTGCGGCAACGGCCACGCCGGGGAGCGCCCCGCCGAGATCGCCGGTCGCGTAGACCTTGGCGGCGCCGTGGTCGCCGAGGGCGCCAGCGGCGCCCGCGCCGTCACCGGCGATGAACGCCGAGACGGTGCCACCGAGGCTGCGCGCCTGGGTGAGCAGTTCGAGCGTGCCCGTGGTGGGCGCGCCGTCGGTTGCCTGGGCGAAGACCCAGATGTTGTCGATAGCCATGTCGTGACTCCTCAGATGACTTTCAGGTTGTCGAGGAACTCGACGATCTTGTTGAAGGATTCACCGTCGTCCTCGATGACCTCGCCGGCCTCGCGGGCGGGAGCGTCTTCGACGGACACGATCTGCTGGGCCCACGAGACGGACTCGATGCCGAGGTCGGCGGCCGTGACGGTCTCGACCGGCTTCGACTTGGCGGCCATGATGCCCTTGAAGCTCGGGTAGCGGGGCTCGACCACGCCAGCGGTCACGGAGACCACGGCGGGAAGCGAGCAGGTGACCTCGTCGTAGCCGGCCTCGGTCTGACGATCGACCTTGAGGGTGCCGTCAGTGATCTCGACCGTCTTGGCGAACGTGATCGACGGGAGTCCGAGGACTTCAGCCATCTGCTCGGGGACGGTGCCGGTGTAGCCGTCGGACGACTCGGTGCCGGCGATGATCAGGTCGACGTCGCCGAGCTTCTTCGACGCAGCGGCGAGCACCTTGGCGGTGGTCAGCGCATCGGCGCCGGCCAGCGACGCATCGCTGACGAGCACGGCTTTGGCCGCACCCATGGCGAGCGCCGTGCGCAGGCCCGAGACCTCGTCGTTCGGGGCCATGGAGACCAGACTGACCTCGCCACCGCCAGCAGCGGTGACGAGCTGGAGAGCCATCTCGACGCCGTAACTGTCGGATTCGTCGAGGATGAGCTTGCCATCACGCTTGAGCGTGTTGGTGGAGGGATCCAGCTCGCCCGGCAGGGCCGGGTCGGGGATCTGTTTCACACAGACGATCACGTTCATAAGGCCGCCCAAGTTACCGGCCGCTCACACCCCGCCCAAACCGATGTGACGGAGAATTGACCCACGGGTCAAGTGAACACCCACGTCGAGCCCCGGCCGCGGCGAGTTGATACCGTCACGCGTCTTGAAGATCCTCCTGATCGTCAACTCCTTCGCGTCGTCCGTGACGGCGCGCAACACCGTGATGGTGCACCGGCGGCTGGGGCGCGGGCACGACGTCGAAGTCGTCGAGACGAACCGCCGCGGGCACGCGACCCGGTTCGCTCACGATGCGGCCCGACGTGGGATCGACGTGGTCGTCGGCTACGGCGGCGACGGCACGTTGAACGA
>JBAWHL010000213.1:0-3867 GCA_049593815.1 Ilumatobacteraceae bacterium
GGGTCGGCGGCGAGCGCCAGCTCCGTCAGCACCTCGTCGGAGATCTCGTCCACGACGCCGACCGTAGCGCTCGGCCGGACCGGTGTCGCCCCGGCCGGTCGCCCTGCAGCACCCGCGGCGGACATCAGCGACCGGTCAGTTCGGGCGCCTCGACTCCGGCGTTCCGGGGCACGTTCGATGCGCTAGTTGCCGAGATGGGTGCGCGCGGTGATGCCGGCCAGGATGGTGTCGATTCCGACCTCGAATGCGCTGCGTAGGGCAGCGACGTCATTGGCGTGCTGCCGGTCGGGCGATCCGACGCTGAGCGCCGAGCCGTGGACGGCGTCGACGACGATGAACGCGTTGGGTTCGATCAGATCTGCGCGCAGTCCGCTGTCGGCGATCGCGTCGAGGAGTTGCCCGGTGGAGCGAAGTCCGCCGGCGGCAATTTCGGGATCGGCCAAGCCGGCGAGTGTCAGTTCTCGGTGCGCGACGACCAGGTCCCAGTACCCCAACGCCCACTGCCGCACACGGACGTCCCATGAGGCGGAGGGATCGGGTGAGACCATTTCACCGATCGTGTGGGCCGTGACGAGCGCGAGGAGCTCGCGCTTGTCGGCAACGTGGTGGTAGACGGCCATCGGGTCGACCTCGAGGTGGGCGCCGAGCTTTCGCATGGACAACCCGCTGAGCCCGTCGCGTTCGACGATCAGGCATGCCGCGTCGACGATTCGCTCGACCGACAGAGGATGTGGAACCGATCGTGTTGACGACATCTCTACACCGTAGAGTAGCGAGTTCTACAGTGTAGAGTTGAGTTGGAGGAGAGCCACATGCACGAACGCCCCGAGGATCTGATCGAACTGCAGCGCGTCATGGATGCCAGCTTCGATGCTGCCGGTTCGCACCTGCGCGAGATCGCCACACCGGACCGACGACTCAACGCGGAACAACTCGCGGCACGATTGACGGGCATGCGGTTGTTGGTGCTTGCCACCTCGACCCGCGACGGCCGCCCGATCAACGGGCCAGTGGATGGCATCTTCTACCGCGGGCGGTTCCATTTCGGTTCGTCGCCCGATTCGCTGCGGTACCGCCACGTGCGCGAGCGGCCGGCAGTCAGTGCAACCCATCTGCCGGACGAGTCGTTCGCGGTGACGGTGCACGGCGACGCCGAACTGATCGAGGTGCATGCCAGCGAACATGCCGAGTTCAAGCAGACAGTCCTCGACATCTACACCCCGCGCTACGGACACGAGTGGGCGGCGATGCTCGACGGTGGAGCCTGGTACGCGCGAATCAACCCTCACCGAGTCTTCACGTTCTCCATGCCCGACGACGAGACGTGACCGACCGCGCCGTATCTACGCGGCAGTCGTCGGAGCCGGCCGCAAGCCGGCGGAGCACGAGCAGTCGACCTGCTCATCGCGGCGACAGCGTGCTCACACGGGCTCCCGCTCTACACGCGAAACCCTGCCGATTTCAAAGCTCTCGGCGACCTCGTCGAGGTCGTATCGGTCTGAACGACGGCTCCGGAGACCGGTCACGACATGCAAACAGGCCCGAGTCGGGCAGTGCCAGGTCAGCAGTTCGGCACCTTCTGGCGATTCTCCCGGAATCCACCGGTGCGGGTAGCACCCATGGATCTCGTCTTCCTGCCGAACTCAGCGACCGGTGAAGTTGGCGGGGCGACGCTCGAGGAACGATGCGACACCCTCGCGGTGATCGTCGCTCTTGAAGCAGGCCGCGAGCGCCTCGGTGTGACGTTCCATGTGCTCGCCGACCGGCGCTGCCAGACCGTCGTGCACGAGTGACTTGATGAGGCCGAGACTGTGCGGAGATCCCGCCGCGATCGTGTTGGCGAGCGCCATCGCCGCAGGCAGGAGGTCGTCGCTCTCCACCACGTCGAGCACGTACCCCAGGTGCAGTGCATCGGACGCGGAGATCATCTCACCGGTGTAGAGCAGCTTGAGGGCCTGCTGCATCCCGACGATGCGCGGCAGCAACCACGTGCCGGCCCCCGTGTCCGGCACGAGGCCACGGTGCACGAAGTTCCAGGCGAATCGAGCGTTGGTACTGGCCAGTCGCAGGTCGCACTGCGACGTGAATTCCGCACCCATCCCGACCGCTGCACCGTCGATCGCACAGATCGTCGGCTTCCTGGCCTGGGCGATCGGCCACCACTTGTCGCGCTCCTCGGCGGATCCGCGCAGGCCGCGCGTTTCGCCGGGGATCGTGGCGAGGTCGGCCAGATCGGTACCCGCACAGAACGATCCGGGCACACCGGTCACGACGATGACCGCACTGTTGGCGTCCGCGTCGGCGACTCCGACGGTCTCGATGAACTGCGCCAGCATCGCATACGTCATCGCGTTGCGCTTCTCGGGCCGATCGATCGTGATCACGCTGACGTTGCCATCGACATGGTGGCGGATGTGGTGACGGTCACTTGCAGTCATGCGCCGACCGTATCCGGGCGCTGCCGCCGGGCGATCACCCGACTGCGGCGTGGCCACAGGTCAAGGGATACCCCCAAGCGAACACCGCCGTCCCGAGTGACTCGAGTGGTTGATCGGCGCCCGCCTTCTTGTCCGTGGTTCACGCCGCAGTCGGCACGAGAGCGCACTCTACGAAACCGAGCCTGTGGGGGGAAAGAGGGACAACGCTGTGAATTTCTCGCCCTCGCCTGCGGACAGCGTGTGGATGACGGCTCGAACGGCGATGATGAGACCATGCGCCGCTTGCATCCCGAGCCGACCGAGGACGTGTCGGTGGCCCACGCCTACCGCTCCCCGCTGGGTCGACACGACGATCGACCGTGGGTGAGCCTGTGCATGGTCGCGTCCATCGACGGCTCGACTGCCACCGACGGCGTGTCCGCCGGGCTGTCGAATCCGACCGACCTCGGCGTCCTGCTGCAACTCCGCTCGATCGCCGACGTGATCATCGTGGGCGCGTCGACGGCACGCGCCGAGGGGTACGGCCCACCCGCCGGCGGGCAACGGGTCGGCGTCGTGACTGCATCGGGCAGCATCGACTTCGACTCGGCCCTGTTCGCCTCGGGGGCCGGATTCGTCATCACCACCGAGAACAGTCGATTCCTCGTGCCGGATGGCATCGACGTCGTTCGGGCAGGCCGTGACGGCGTCGACCTGACGGGCGCCATCGATCGCCTCCCCCGACTCGTCGAACGGTGCCAGGTCGTGCAGGCCGAGGGTGGATCCACCCTGAACGGGGCACTGATCGCCGCCGATGCCCTCGATGAGATGAACATCACGACGTCGTCGATGACGGTGGGCGGAACCGGGCCACGCCTTGCGTCGTCGACGGCCGCGCACGGGCACCGGTTCGACGTTGCGCAGGTTGCGATCGACGATCTGTCGTTCGTCTACACGCGCTGGCTACGACGTCGAAGCTGACTTCTCGAGCAGCGCCAGCTCCCGGTGGAAGTCGGACGCACCGTCGAAGTCCTTGTACACGCTGGCGAAGCGCAGATACGCGACCTCGTCGACGTGTCGAAGCTGGTCGAGCACCGCGACCCCGATGTTCGCACTCGTCACGCTCGACCCGAGCAGCCGCACCGAATCCTCGACGATCGTGGCAATCTCCTCGAGCTTGGCTTCGGAGACGTTGCGGCCCTTCGTCGCCGACGCGAGGCCGCCGATCAGCTTCGATCGATCGAACGGCTCGTGCCCACCGTGTGACTTGATCACGGTCAGTGGCGCGTGGTCGACACGCTCGAAGGTCGTGAACCGGTGCGCGCACGCGAGGCACTGGCGACGCCGGCGGATCGCGCCGCCCTCTTCAGCGAGACGCGAATCGACGACCTTGGTGTCGTCGGCACGACAAGCGGGGCAGAACACGCTGCCGAGGATACCCGTGCATGGT
>JBAWHL010000214.1:0-11354 GCA_049593815.1 Ilumatobacteraceae bacterium
GTCGACGTCAGGCCACTCACCACCGTCAACGACGACGATTCCGTCAGCATCGCACTCGAGGTCGGCACCGATGTGGCGGACAGCGTGGCCGAACGGCTCAAGTTCGAACGGCCCGGGTTGTACCCGATTCGCGTCCAGTTGCTGCTGGGAGATCCGGAGGACAACAACGTCATCGCCACCGCCGGCACCATCGTCGAACGACTTGCCGGCAGCGACGAAGCGACGTCGGTTCCCCCGCCGATCGATCTCGCGGTCATGGCGACGACACCTGCGGTGGCACCGAACGCCACACCCGAGGACGTCGAAGCGGCACGCGACGACCTGGACCAAGCCATCGACATGGCCGCCACCTTCGACGCCTCGGTGACCCTGGAGGTCGATCCGACGATCGTCGCGTCGATCGCCGCGACCACCGGTGGAGAGGAACGACTGACCACCGCGCTCGACGGCGACGAACTCATCTCCCAACCGATCATTCCACTCGACGTCTCGTCGGCGGTGGCGGCCGGACGGACCGAGACGTACACACGCCTGGTCCGCGCCGGGGAGGAACTCCTCATCGCATCGGTCCCGGGTACGCCGGTGCGCAACGACGTACGGATCGCGTCCGAACCGCTGAGTGCCGGCGGTGCCCAACAGCTCCGCGATCTCGGCGTGCGGTTCGTCGTCGTCTCCGAAGTGCTGTACCGCGAGTCGATCAGCAACGACCTGCCCGCCTTCGACCTCTTCGTCAACGCCGCCCTGCCCGATGGTGGAACCCTGCCGCTGATGGTCGTCGACCCGCTCTCGGAGTCGTTCACGACGCCCGCGTCCGACGAGATTCTCACGACGTCCACGCCGATCGAATGGGCCGTCGAACAGCTGGCGGTCATGCTCGGGGAGCAGACCCGCGACGACCTCGTCACCGCCGGCCCGCTCCAACGACGCAGCAGGGTGCTCAGCACGCCCGACCTCGCCACGCCCGACACTCGACTCCTCGACGGCCTCGTCCACGTCGCCGAGACCACGCCATCGATCGTGTTCTCCCAGGCATCAGCACTCATCGGGACGACCGACGTCCAGCGCGAGGACGGGCGGCCGGTCGTGGTGCAGCTCCCCGACGTCGCTGGACCCTCGCTCGATGCACGAATCGCCCTGATCGACGCAACGTCGGCCACCATGCTGAGCGCCGGGTCGATGCTCCCCGAGGGCGACCCGCGACCCGCTGAGTGGAGCGCCGAACTCGATGGACTCATCTCCACCGGATACAGCGATGCCGACGTCGAGACGGCGACAGCCGAACTCGTCGCCGAAGCCGACGCTCTGACCTCGGCCGTCCACCTGCCCGAACCCTTCACGTTCACGCTCACCGGTCGCAGCGGCACCATCGAGATTCGGATCGCCAACACGGCCCCTGAACCCCTGAAGATTCAGCTCCTCCTCGAGTCGACCAAGGTCCGGTTCCCCGACGGCAACCGCGAAGTGACGTTGCGGCCACTCGACGAGACCAGCGTGATCGTTCCCGTCGACGCGAGATCGAACGGAACGTCGTCGATCTCGCTGAGCGCGACCACGCCCGTCGGACAGGTGATCGACGGACCCGTGTCGTTGACCGCTCGCGTAACCGCGCTGACGGGTCTCGGACAGGTGCTGACCGCCGGATTCATCCTGGTGTTGTCGACCTGGTGGTACGCCCACTGGCGTTCACGCCGCCACAGCGACGACGACAGCGACGAAGAGGACAGCAAAGTAGAGTCGGGGGCCCTGTGAGCGCCTCATCCACGACACCCGTCACCGTTCGCGTCGTCACCGACAGCGCCTGTGACCTCCCCGCCGCCATCGCCGATGAATTCGACATCGACATCGTCCCATTGACGATCCGATTCGGGTCCGACGAATTCGTCGACCGCGACGAGCTGTCCGTCGCCGAATTCTGGAGTCGATGCGTGAACTCCTCGACCCTGCCCGAGACCGCGGCGCCGGCGCCGGGTCAGTTCGAAGCGGTGTTCCGCTCGGCCGCTGCCGCCGGACTGACCGGCGTCGTCGTCGTGTCCCTCTCCGGCGCGCTCTCGGCGACGATGCAGTCGGCCCAGCTCGCTGCGCGGACCGTCATGGCCGACGACAGTGTCCAACTCGACGTGCGGGTGGTCGACAGCCGCAGCGTCACCATGGGCCTCGGCACCATCGCGCTCGCGTGTGCACGCGCAGCCCACGAGGGCGCCACCGTCGACGACATCGAACGACTCGCCGCCGATCTGGTCGACCGTACGCGTGTCTTCGGTGCGCTCGACACCCTCGACAACCTGAAGAAGGGCGGTCGCATCGGCAATGCCAAGGCGTTGCTGGCCACCGCACTGTCGATCAAGCCGATCATCGAAGTGTCCGATGGCACCGTCGAACAGGCGGGCAAGCAGCGCACTCGCTCGAAGGCGCTCGCCTTCCTCGTCGACAAGGTCAAGAGCTACGACGGCAACATCGAGAACCTCGCGGTCCTCCACGCGGACTGCAGCGATGTCGACCTGTTCGTCGAGATGCTGACACCGCACTATTCGGGCGACATCGTCGTCGGCGAGATCGGTCCGGTCATCGGCACGCACGGTGGACGCGGCACGATCGGCGTCGCGTTCCAAGTGACCCCCGACTGACGATTCCACCCAGGGCCTCGGATTGACCTGCCTGGGAACACCCACACCGCTAGCGTTCCCCGATAGTCATGTCCGCTGCGGCTCCGCCACCCACTCCGACTGTCATCGCGCAGCGCTACGAGCTCCAACGCATGCTCGCGCAAGGGGGCATGGCGGAGGTCTGGCTTGCCGTCGACCTGACGCTCGACCGCAAGGTCGCCGTCAAGTGGTTGAAGCCGTCTCTGGCCACCGATGAGGTCGTCGCCGAACGGTTCCGTCGCGAAGCGATCGCCGCCGCGAGCCTCAACCACCCGAACATCGTCGCGGTGCACGACGTCTTCGAACAGGACGGCCGCCAAGCCGTGGTCATGCAGCTCGTCGAAGGCAAGAGCCTGCGCCAGGTGCTCGACACGCAGAAGCGACTCAGTCCCGAACTGACCTGCCACATCGGCACCTGTGTCGCGGGTGCACTCGACCACGCCCACGAGTCGGGTTTCGTCCATCGAGACGTGAAGCCCGGCAACATCATGATGACCTCCGATGGTCGTGTGCTGCTGACCGACTTCGGCATCGCCAAGGGCCTCCAGTCCGCCGAGACAGACCTGACCAGCGACAACATCATGATGGGCACGGCGAAGTACCTGTCACCCGAGCAGGTTCGCGGCAAGAAGCTCGACGGGCGCGCCGACCTCTACTCGTTGGGGCTGGTGCTGTACGAGTGCCTCGCCGGTCGCGTGCCGTTCCTCGGTGAGACCGACGCCGACACCGCACTGGCCCGACTCCAGCGTGACCCGACCGACCTCACCAGGCTGCGGGCGACATTGCCCACGAAACTCGTCGTGGTCATCCACCAACTGCTCGCACGGAACCCTGCGCATCGTCCCGCATCCGGCGCTGAGCTGGTGACGACCCTGCGTGACGCGGCCAAGGAAGGCCCGCCTCAGATCGACCCAACCCCGTACGAGCGCTCACCGGTCACACCATTCGGCGGCCGACGCCTCCGGCGCGCGCCATCGGACATCGCGGGCAAGGCCGGTGACCGAGCGCGGGCGACCAAGCCACCAGACGACGCCGCTCCCACCACGTTCGAGCCACTCCCGACGCGTCCGCCCGTCGACGCGCGTCAACGCACGACGGGTCCGATCCCTGGCGAGGTCGCCCACGTCACCCCCGTCAGCGCGCCTCCACGCCCCACGCGGGACCGGACCCCTCCCTCGGGCGCGAGCCGGGGCAAGCCGGCCAAGGGACTGACCCAGGAGTGGAAACCCGCCTTCACCGTCGTCGCCCTGCTGCTGGTCGTCGCGCTCGTCGTCGGTGTCGTGCTCTGGTCGAGCCTGAAGCTGGGTGGCGGCGATCCGGTCACGACCACCACGGCGCTCCCCAACTCCGACACGACGGCGGCGGCCGACACCGAGGCTGCTCCCCCCGCCGTCGTCGGCCCCGCGGTGATCGCAACGATCACCGCCTACGACCCGGCTGGCGACAACACCGAGAACGACGCCGATGCCGTGCTCGCCACGGCCGACGGCGACCCGACGACGTCGTGGAAGACGAGCTGCTACTCCGACAAGTACATGAGCGGCAAGGGCGGGGTCGGCCTCGTCGTGTCGTTCGATGCGTTGGCCCAGCAAGCCGTCAGTGTCGACGTGATGAGCGCGCCGTACCAACTGAGCTTCTTCGCGAGCGATGCCGAATCGATCCCAGCCAACATCGGCGACTGGGGACCCGAGATCGGCACCACCGCGTTCGCGAGCGAGACCGAGACGGTCACCTCGGGCGTTCCCTCCGCCCCGGCTCGACACGTGCTCATCCTCCTCAAGGAACTCGGCACCGACGGCACCTGCTCCGATGCGAACCCGTATCGGGGTCGCCTCGGCGAGATCGCCATCAGCGGCTGACAGTCCCGTCCATGGCCCGCCACCTCGACGACACCGCATTGATCGCCGCCGCGCAGAGCGGGGATCGAAACGCGATCGATCAACTCCTCCGCCGTCACTACGACCGCATCCACGCGGTGTGCCAGCGCGTCGCCGGGAGCACACGTGATGCCGACGACGCCTGCCAGGAAGCGCTGATCAAGATCGTCCGCAGCCTGCCGCGCTTCGACGGTCGGTCGGCGTTCTCGACGTGGGCCTACCGCATCGCCATGAACGCGTCGCTCGACGAGTTGCGCAAACGCAAGCGTCGCCCGACGCTTCACGCGGTCGACGAGGCAGACCGTCCGGAGATCATCGACCCCACTGCGGCGTCCCGCGTCGAGGGGTTCGTCGACCGCGTCGTGCTCGACGCCGCGCTCGACGGTCTCGCCGAGGATCTCCGGGTCGCCGTGGTGCTGCGTGACGTCGTCGACCTCGACTATGCCGAGATCGCCGAGGTGCTCGACATCCCGATCGGGACCGTCAAGTCGCGGATCTCGCGCGGGCGATCGGCGTTGGCCGACGCGCTTCGAATCGAGGCCGCACCTGCGGCACAACCAGAAGGTCCTGAGATACCCGGGAACCAAACCGACGACTCGGAACGTCCAACGGACAAGACATGAATGACGACCTGACACTTCTCGCGAGCGCGTACCTCGACGGCGCCGCCGATGCGGACGAGCGCGCGCGTGTCGAGAACGATCCCGCCGCCTTCGCCGAAGTCGAACGGCTGCGCTCGGTTCGGATGCTCATGGCCGATGTCGAGCCGTCATCGATCTCGACTCGCGAGCAGCATCTTGCGGGTGCACTCGCGGCCTGGGACCGGATCCCCGACGCCGAACGCACGGGCGCAACTCGCGATTCCACACCACGCGGCATCGAGGGTGCGGCTGCTGCCGCCGCGGCGACCGTCACGGCCCCGACACGGCTCGCCGACCGCCGCCGGACCATGTCGACACGCTGGCTCACCGCATCTGCTGCAGCGCTGGTGCTGGTGCTCGCTGGCGGCGTCGCGCTCCAGCTCAACGGCAACAGCGAGGACAGCGATGCCGTTTCCTCAGCGGACGAATCGACCGCCGCTGCAAGCGCCGACGCCGCCGAAGCGATCGCCCCCGAGCTCGCCGATGGTGAACTTCGAAGCGCTGAAACGGAACTGGCCGCGGACGCCGACGTGGCGGGTGCCGACGATCTCGACACCGCCGTCGATGCGCCGCCGCCCTCACCGGAGGACGGGCTGATCCTGCTCCTCGACGTCGACGATCTCGCCAGCTTCGCCGGCGATGCACTGGATGCTCCGAGCCAACCCGACGTCCCGGCTGCGACCAGCGGACCCGTGGACACCGACGGGCTGTCCGATGCAGAGGAGTTTCTCCTCGATGCTGCCTTCCCGTTGTGCCTGGGCGTCGACCGCGTCGCCGGACCCGCCAGCTACGACGGCGTGTTCGTGGTCGTCGGCATCGACGACAGTCGCAAGCTCGCGATCGCCTACACGATTCCCGACTGCACGGAACTCGCCCGCGCTCGTCTCGACGACTGATCCAACGCTCACCAGTCGCCGCCGCACCACCACGCCACACACACCACCACGCCACACACCACCACGCCGCACACGACCAGGCGCGCCGTGAGGGCTGGACAGTGGTTACGGCTAACCTGCCCGCATGCCGGCAAATCCGCTGACCGATCCGAACTGGGCAACCGAAACAACGGACCGCGTCGTCACATTCATCGACTCGGTGCGTGCACAGACGACCACCAAGGTCGTGTACGCCGCCCGTGGCCTGGTCTTCGGCCTGATCGCCGCCATGCTCGGTGCGTTCATTCTCTTCATCCTGATCGTCGGCGCGATGCGCGGCCTGCAGTCGTTGCTCGAGCTCGCCACCACCTGGGAACGAGCGGTGTACATCAGCTACTTCATCGTCGGTGGCATTCTCACGCTGATCGGGCTCGTGCTGTTCAAGAAGCGCAACGCCGCCGCGAGCTGAACTCCCTTCTCCCATTCCCCCACGCATTGCTGAAGGAGCGCCATGTCGGACGTCCGCGACGTCATCATCATCGGATCGGGTCCTGCGGGCCTGACCGCTGCCATCTACACCGCCCGCGCCAACCTCGCTCCCCTGCTCATCGAAGGTGAGCCCTCGAGCACGAGCGATCAGCCCGGCGGCCAGTTGATGCTCACGACCGAAGTCGAGAACTACCCGGGGTTCCGCGACGGCATCATGGGACCCGACCTGATGGCCGAGATGCGTGCACAGGCCGAACGGTTCGGCACCGAGATCCTCACGGAGAAGGTCACCGAGGTCGACTTCAGCGAGCGGCCATTCCGCGTCTGGGTGCGTGACACCGAGTACCGCGCCAACGCCATCATCGTCAGCACCGGGGCCCAGTCCCTGATGCTCGGTCTCGAGGCCGAACAACGGCTGATCGGTCACGGCTTGTCGACGTGCGCGACGTGCGACGGGTTCTTCTTCCGCGGGCACGAGATCGCCGTCGTCGGCGGCGGTGACTCCGCCATCGAGGAGGCCACGTTCCTCACCAAGTTCGCCGACAAGGTCACGATCGTGCACCGCCGCGACGAACTGCGGGCCTCCAAGATCATGCAGGACCGTGCCTTCGCCAATCCGAAGATCGAATTCCTCTGGAACACCCAGGTCACCGACGTCCTCGGTGACAGCGCGGTGACCGGCATCGAACTCGTCAACACCGTCGATGGCACGACATCGACGCTCGACGTGACCGGGCTGTTCATCGCCATCGGCCATCGCCCCAACACGGACCTGTTCGTCGGCAAGCTCGCGATGAACCCCTCGACGGGCTACCTGGTCACCAAGCCCGATTCGTCCTACACCGACGTCGAGGGTGTCTTCGCCTGTGGTGACGTCCAAGACGACGTCTACCGCCAGGCGATCACCGCTGCCGGTTCCGGATGCATGGCCGCCATCGACGCCGAACGCTGGCTCGAACTGCACTGATTGTCAGGGTCTCACCACCAGTCGGTGGTGGGGAACTCCTGGTCGACCCTGACGCCAGGCTCGTCGCTGGCGCTTCCCTCACCGGCCACACTGATTGTCAGGCTCTCACCACCAAGCAGTGATGGGGAACTCCTGGTCGACCCGTGGGAATAATCTGGGGGAAGCGGCGTTGTACGGGATCCCTCGCAACGTCGCATACGCTGCACGTGACCCGAAAGGACCCCCACCATGACAACCGGAATCGTGAACCTCTCCTCCAACACCTTCGACGAGACGGTGATCAGCGCCGACAAGCCCGTGGTCGTCGATTTCTGGGCCGAATGGTGTGGCCCGTGCAAGCAGATCGCTCCGATCCTGCAGGAGATCGCTGCCGAACACGGTGACGACGTCACCATCGCCAAGCTCAATGTCGACGACAACCCCGAGCTCGCCCAGCGGTTCAACGTGATGAGCATCCCCACGCTCCTCGTGTTCAAGGGCGGCGAAGTCTCCAAGCGGCTCGTCGGCGCGAAGAGCAAGGGTGCCCTGCTCCAGGAGCTCGACGAATTCCTGGCTCCGGCCCACTGACCGCCATCTTCCCGCTGGCCCTCGGCCAGCGTGGCGAGGCGATTCGTGATCTCCAGCGGCGGTTGATGGCCGCAGGAGTCGCAGTTGCCGATGATGATCCGGGCCAGTTCGGCCCATCGACGCACGATGCCGTGTGCGCCTTTCAGCGCCTTCGCGGGCTGCACGAGAGCGGACGCTGCGACGAATCGACCTGGCTCGCCCTCGTCGAGGCCGGGTGGACTCTCGGCGATCGCTTGCTGCTGCTCAGCGCGCCCCATCTCCGCGGCGACGACGTCGTCGAGCTGCAACAGACCTTGAACCAGTTGGGCTTCGACTGCGGCCGCCCCGACGGCATCCTCGGGCCGGCCACGATTCGCGCGCTGCAGGACTTCCAGCGCAACTGCGGCCTCGTCGTCGACGGCATCTGCGGACCGCTGTGTGTGCGCATGCTCAACCTGCTGCGACGCCAAACCGGTTCCGGTCCTGGTGTGGCATCGGTGCGCGAGAGCGAATCCATGCTCAGCCACTCCTCGTTGCGCACCCTGCGCGTGGTCATCGGGCAGTTCGGCGGCTTGAGTTCGATCGCCCGCTCCGTGTCCAGAGCACTGCGCGATGACGGTGCCACCGTGATGTCGACCGACGAGTACGAGGCGGCGGTCCAAGCTGCGGCCGCCAACCGATTCGGTGCCAGCGCCTACGTCGGATTCGAGGCCCGGTCGGACGCACGTACGCTCGTGAGCTACTTCGCCGTACCTGCGTTCGAATCGGTGGGCGGGCGGGCGCTGGCGGCCCACGTCTCAGACCAACTGCGAGCAACATCGCTCCCCCGGCCCGAGCTCCAGGGAATGCGACTCCCCGTCCTGCGTGAGACTCGGATGCCAGCGGTGCTGTGCTCACTCGGCCCGGTGCGTGAGGCCGTCGACGCCGCCGACGCCGTCACGACGGCCATCGTCGCCGCCGTCACACTCTGGTCGACCTCACCCCTGTCGGAACAGGCTGCTGCCGTCTCCCACTGACCTCCACACCGACGATCGGCTCGGTGTCGAACCCCTGCTCAGAGGCCCGAAACGGTACTTGTCCACAGGTTCACACACAGTCTGTGGGTTTGTCTCGACATGACGTTGAGTTGTCCACCACGTAGCGTGAGTGAACGGCGTCTGAACCGCAGATGTTGACGACGCTTCGCGTTCATCTCGAGAGCAACCATCAGGCTCACGCGCGAGGTGAGCATGGAGCCTCAACCCGACATCGCGCGTTGTCTCGAGGACATTGGACCCCACGGCGAGGGTGTGCGAGTCACGCGGACCGTGGCGGGCTGAGCATCAGTGGTTGGTCATGACCCGATAGATCCGTTCCAGATCTTCCAGGTCGGCGAAATCGATCGTCACGCGACCGCGCTTCGCGTTCATCTGAACACTCACGCGCGTCTCGAGGTGTTCGGCGAGCAGGTTCTCCAGTTCCAGCAGACCCGGCGGCCGAAGTCGTGTTGCCGGGGTCAGGCCGGCCCCATCGAGTTCGGTCGTGCCTGTCGTGGACGGCGTTGCATCCTCCGGCGCCGGCACCGATTCGGGACGCTCGCCACGAACCGCCTCCTCGACCATGCGGACCGACCAGCCGCCGGTCGCCGCGTCGCGAGCGAGTTGTTCCTGGCGTGAACGATCGGGGGTTCCGAGCAACGCTCGGGCGTGTCCGGCCGACAACTGACCGTCCGCCAACAGGTGCTGCACGGCAGGTGGCAACCCGAGCAGACGAATGCTGTTGGTGATGGCTGACCGACTCTTGCCGACCCGACTCGCGATGTCGTCGTGCGTCAGTTCGAAGTCCTCGAGGAGCTGCTGATACGCCGCTGCTTCTTCGAGTGGCGTCAGGTCCTGCCGATGCAGGTTCTCGACCAGGGCCTGCTCGACCGAACTGACGTCGTCGGTCGGGCGGATGACGGCGGGAATCGTGGTCAGACCCGCCCGCTGGGCGGCACGCCAACGGCGCTCACCAGCGATCAGCTCGTAGTTGCCATCACCCGTCGGCCGGACGAGAATCGGCTGGAGCACGCCCATCTCCGCGATCGATGCCGACAACTCGCCGAGCGTCTCCTCGTCGAAGTGCACACGAGGCTGATTCGGGTTCGGTGAGATCGATGCGATGGCGACCTCGGCGAGGACCGCTGCGGTGTCCTGGTCGCCGCTCGGTTCACTGCGCTCGCCACCCGGGATGATGGAACTCAGGCCCTTGCCCAGTCCACTAGATCGAGCCATGATGCACCTCTCGTGCTGCGTCTCGATAGGCAATCGCGCCTCGAGATGTGGGGTCGAATGTCGTGATCGGTTGTCCGAACGACGGGGCTTCCGACAGTCGAACCGATCGGGGAATGACGGACTTGAGGACCTTGTCACCGAAGTGCTCGCGGACTTCGCTGACGACCTGGCCCGACAACTTCGTCCGGGCATCGAACATCACACAGACGATCGTGCTCATGTCCAGTGTTGGATTCAGGTTTCGCTTGACCAAGTCGACGTTGCGAAGCAGCTGCCCGAGGCCTTCGAGTGCGTAGTACTCGCACTGAATGGGCACCAGCACCTCGTTGGCAGCGGCCAGACCGTTGACCGTGAGGAGTCCGAGGGACGGGGGACAGTCGATGAGCACGTAGTCGTAGTCGTCCAGCACCGCTTCGATGGCCCGCTTCAATCTCTGTTCTCGACTGAACGCCGGGACGAGTTCGATTTCTGCGCCCGCCAGGTCGAGGGACGCCGGCGCCACGAACAGATGCCGTACATCGGTCGGCTCGATGACGTTCTCCAACGGCTCCTCGTGCATCAGCACGTGATACATCGACAGCTCGAGCCCGCGGTTCTCGATCCCCAGGCCCGTCGACGCGTTTCCTTGTGGATCGAGATCGACGATCAAGGTCCGCAGACCCATTTCGGCAAGCGCTGCACCGAGGTTCACCGTGGTCGTCGTCTTGCCGACGCCACCCTTCTGGTTTGCCAATGCGATGACGCGGGGGAGTGGGTGCCGGATCAGCGGGTCGATCGGACCATCAGGCTGAGCGGGCGCGGACTCGGGGGCATCCGAGGGGGTGGGCTCGGCGGCTTCCGGTGACACGACCGAGGGGTCGGGTTCCGACACGGAGTCTCCAATACGGTCTGTGGACAGCGATACATCCAGGGGTGTGGTCTGCACACTCTGCCGGATTCTGGACCCAGAGACAAGCACCTCCGGCATGTTTCACGTGAAACACCGCAGACCCGCGTCGCGATCTCCGCATCGGGCACACCGCGGCACGAGGCGGCACGACCCACGATGTTTCACGTGAAACATCG
>JBAWHL010000215.1:0-5303 GCA_049593815.1 Ilumatobacteraceae bacterium
CTCATCACCCAGCCACCCACCCCGACCAGCGATGAGCGAATGCACCGCATCCGGTTGATTGGCTCATCGCGGGCCTCACCGACTCGCCACCCACCGAGGCGATGAGCGAATGCACCGCATGCGGGTGATTGGCTCATCGCGTGTGGGTCGAGCGGTGGGCCGGCATATCGTCGTGGAACCGGCTCTCTCCTCCCGCAGGATCCAGAGGAGTCGTCCATGCCCCATCTTCCCGCCGCAGCGCACCAGCGTTTCGCCACGCAGCACGGCGTCGCCAGCGTGCCCCAGTTGCACGACGCCGGACTGTCGCGACGCCAGCTCGATCGCCTCGAGTCCGAAGGAGCGATCGAGCTCGTTCTCCGAGGTGTCTACCGAACACCGAGCGTTCCCGTCACCGAACTCGGACGGTGCGCCGCTGCCTGTCTCGCGAACCCCTACCTCGCGATCGCCGGACCGACCGCCGGGCGCATCTGGGGGTTTCGCCGACTTCCGCATGACGCACGCACGCACGTGCTCGCACCACCTGCCAGCAATCCTGCGATCGCCCGGTGGGTCACGCCGTATCGCACGGCAGCGGTGCATCCGTGCGACATCCTCGAGCGTCCCGACGGCATCCGTCTGACGTCCAGAGCACGCACGGCCTTCGACCTCGCCCGGTGCCTGAAACCGGACGACCTCCTCTCGGTCATCGAACAAGCGATGCACGACGGGAATCTCGACGAACGCGACCTGCGCGCGGTCGCCGTCGACTGGCTCTCGCCACAGCGTCGCTGGGCCTGGACCTTTCTCCGCCAGCTCGACCGTCGGCTCGCCGGAGGGCCTGCGGAGTCACACGCCGAGGTGCTCGTCGCCGATCGTCTTCGCCGGGCCGGCGTTCGCGGTCTGGTCCGGCAGTTCGAAGTGCGCCTTCCGGGCTACGGTCCAGCACGATTCGATCTTGCCCATCCCAGGTTGCGATGGGCGATCGAGGTCGACATCTTCCCCACCCACGACGAGTCGATCGGTCGCCAACGGGATCGACGTCGCGACGCGGCCGCCGCCATCGAAGGCTGGTTCACCACACGCCTCGACCGTCACACCTACGAACATCGACTGAACGACTGGGTCGAACGGATGACCGTCCAACAACACCTCCTCCCCAGCGTCGATGAGCGAATGCACCGCATCCGGTTGACTCGCTCATCGCTGTTGTGAACACCGGGGCCTCGACACTGAGGTGTGAGCGAACGCACCACCGGCGGTGCGTTCGCTCATCGCTTGGGTGAGGGCGAGGACGGGGGTGACGGCGCTGGTGTCGGGGAGGGAGCCGACGAGCGGAGTCGAAGGGCGGTGAACCAGGCGAAGGCCAAGATGAGCGCAGCGATGGCGGTTGCGGCGTTGGCGAGGAGGTGGAAGCCGAAGGAGTCCTTGACGAAGCCGCTGCTGAATGCAGCCGCGGCACCACACATGCTCAGCGTCAGGTCGCCGGTTCCCTGCACCTCGACGCGCGCGTCGATCGGCACCGACGCGGTCAACAGCGTGGCCCCGCCGATCAGGCCGAAGCTCCATCCGAGTCCGAGCAGGAACAGACCGACGAACATCAGCGACGGCACGTACCCCGCCATCACGGTCGAGACGGTGCCGAACGCCAGCACCACCGCACCGACCTGGATCGCCCGCACCGCACCCGCACGGTCGACGTAGCGGCCGACGAAGGGAGACAGCCCGTACATCCCGACGATGTGCAACGCGATCACGAACGCGGAGAGATCGGCGTGACCGTGGTCCTTCATGTGTGGCGGCGTCATCGTCATCACCCCGACCATCGCCGCCTGCGATCCCGCCATCGCCGCCAGCCCGAGCCGCGCCCCACCGGACGCGGCGATCACCGTGGCCGACGAGCGCACCACACGCAGCGGGCGGACGCGCTCCGCGTCGGGGTCGATCCCACCGATGAGTTCGAGCGGGTCGGGGCGCAACCGCGCCCAGATGACGACCGCGGCAACGAGGAAGAACGCCGAGGCGAACACGAAGGGGCCGACGAGTTCGTCGAGGCCGACCTGCTCGGCGAGGTTCCGTTCGAGCGGAGTCAGCAGTGGACCGAGGGCGGCACCCAGCGTTCCGACCCACGCGATCGCTGCGATCGACGCGCCCTGACGCTCGGGCACGGCGAGATCCGCCGCGACGTACCGCTGCTGCAGGGTCGCTGCCTGCCCAGCGCCGAACGCCAGCATCCCGATGACGAAGATCGGAAACCACCGGAGCTGGCCTCCGGTCGCAGCGACCATGGATCCGACGACGCCGACCAGCAGCGCACGGGTGAGGCCGACACGACGACCGCGGCGGCGCATGAACGCGGCCAATGGGATCGCCGTGAGCGCTGCGCCGACCGTGAACGACGCACTGCCCATCCCGGCGAGACGGTCCGAGCCCAACATGTCACTCGCCAGCAGGGTGACGACGGCGACCATGCCAGCGACGGCGGCCTGCCCAGGGACCTGCGCGAGCCGCAGTGATTGCAGCGTCCGACGCTGCATCGCCTCCCGATCCACGCCGGTGTCGGCGAGTGCGTCAACCACGTGCGGCAGTCTGTCAGAGCATGTCGCGCAGGAAGTGACCCGTGTGCGACGCCTCGATGGTCGCGATGTGTTCGGGCGGACCTTCGCCGACGATCGTGCCGCCACCATCGCCGCCGTTCGGGCCGAGGTCGATGATCCAGTCGGCCGTCTTGATGACATCGAGACTGTGCTCGATGACGAGCACGGTGTTGCCCTGGTCGACGAGCCGTTGGAGCACGGTGAGCAGGCGGCGAACGTCGTCGAAGTGCAGACCGGTCGTCGGCTCGTCGAGGAGGTAGATGGTGTGGCCGGTCGATCGCTTGGCGAGTTCGGCCGACAGCTTCACGCGCTGTGCCTCACCGCCCGACAACGTCGGAGCCGACTGGCCGAGCCGCACGTAGCCGAGGCCGACGTCGACCAGCGTCTGCATGTAGCGAGCGATCCCGGGCTGGTTGGCGAAGAAGTCGACCGCCTCGGCGACCGGCATGTCGAGCACTTGGGCGATGTTCTTGCCCTTGAACTCGATGTCGAGCGTGTCGCGGTTGTACCGCGCGCCGTGGCAGACCTCGCACGGCACGTACACGTCCGGGAGGAAGTGCATCTCGATCTTCAGCGTGCCGTCACCGGAACACGCCTCACAGCGCCCGCCCTTGACGTTGAAGCTGAACCGGCCGGGCATGTAGCCGCGCACCTTGGCCTCGTTCGTGGACGCGAACAGCTTGCGGACGTTGTCGAACACGCCCGTGTAGGTCGCCGGGTTCGATCGCGGTGTGCGACCGATCGGCGACTGGTCCATGTCGATCACCTTGTCGAGCAGCTCGATCCCGTCGATCCGCTTGTGCTTGCCAGCGGACATCTTCGACTTGTAGATCTTCTGCATCAGGACCGGCAGCAGGATGTCGCGGATCAGCGTCGACTTGCCCGAACCGGACACACCCGTGATCGCGACGAAGTTTCCGAGTGGGATGTCGACGTCGATGTTCTGCAGGTTGTGCTCGCGGGCCCCCTGGATGCGGAGGTGATCGCTCCCCTGCGGACGACGAGTCTCGGGGACCGGGATCGACTTGCGCCCCGACAGGTACTGGCCCGTGACCGAGTCCTTGACCTTCATGATCCCCGGCACCTTGCCGGAGTAGACGACCTCACCGCCGTGTTCGCCGGCCCCGGGGCCGATGTCGACGATCCAGTCGCTCTCGCGGATCGTCTCCTCGTCGTGCTCGACGACGATCACCGTGTTGCCCAGGTCACGTAGCCGCGTCAGCGTGTCGATCAGGCGCCGGTTGTCACGCTGGTGCAGACCGATCGACGGCTCGTCGAGCACGTACAACGTGCCGACCAGACCCGACCCGATCTGCGATGCGAGGCGGATGCGCTGCGCCTCGCCACCGGCGAGCGTGCCCGCCGACCGCGACAGCGTCAGGTAGTCGAGCCCGACATCGAGCAGGAACCCGAGGCGGGCGTTGATCTCCTTGGTGACCCGCTCGGCGATCAGTCGATCGCGTTCGGTCAACTCGAGCGCGGCGAGGAACTTCGCCGACTCGCCGATCGACATGTCGGAGACCTCGGAGATGTTCTTGCCCTCGACGAGCACGGCGAGCGTCGCCGGCTTCAACCGGGCGCCGTCGCAGGTGGTGCAGGCGACCAGGCGCATGTACCCCTCGTACTGGTCACGGGCGTACTCGCTGTCGCTGCCCTCGTGGCGCCGCTTGATCCACGGGATCACGCCCTCGTACTCCGTGGAGTACGACCGCGATCGCCCGTAGCGGTTCTTGTACTTCACGGTCATCTTGCCCTTGACGCCGTGCATGATGACCTTCTGCTGCTTCGCCGTGAGCTTCTCCCACGGCGCGTTCATGTCGATGTCGTGCACCTCGGCAACCGACTCGAGCATGCGCGTGAAGTACTGCGTGTTGGCCGAGCGCCACGGCGAGATCGCGCCGTCGAGCAGCGACATCTCGGGGTCGGGAATGATCAGTTCCGGGTCGACCTCGAACGTGGTGCCGAGTCCGTCGCACGCCACACACGCGCCGTAGGGCGAGTTGAACGAGAAGTTGCGCGGCGCCGGCTCGTCGTAGCTCGTGCCGCACACCGGGCAGGCGAGGTGCTGACTGAACGTGAGCGTCTCCGCCTCCCCGTCACCCTCACCGGCACGCGGGACCACCTCGATCTCGGCCACACCGTCGGCGAGGCCGAGCGCCTGCTCGAGCGAGTCGGTCAGACGGCGCTCGATGCCCTCCTTCAACACGAGGCGGTCGACGACGATCTCGATCTTGTGGTTCTCGTACTTCGCCAGCCGTTCCTCGCGCTTGAGGAACTCGTCGATGTCGACGGTCTCGCCGTCGATGCGGGCGCGGACATACCCCTGACCGGAGAGATCCTCGAGCAGGGTGTCGTACTCCCCCTTGCGACCGCGCACGACGGGAGCGAGCACCTGGAAACGCAGGCCCTGCTCCATGTCGAGGATGCGATCGACGATCTGCTGAGGGGTCTGGCGTTGCAGCTTCGTGCCGTCGTTCGGGCAGTGCTGCACGCCGATGCGTGCGTAGAGCAACCGCAGGTAGTCGTAGACCTCGGTGATCGTGCCGACGGTCGAACGCGGGTTGCGACTCGCCGACTTCTGGTCGATCGAGATGGCGGGCGACAACCCTTCGATGATGTCGACGTCGGGCTTGTCCATCTGGCCGAGGAACTGCCGCGCATACGAACTCAACGACTCGACGTAGCGGCGTTGCCCTTCGGCATAGATGGTGTCGAAGGCGAGGCTCGACT
>JBAWHL010000216.1:0-2604 GCA_049593815.1 Ilumatobacteraceae bacterium
GTTCCAATGGCGCACTCGGGCGACGGCGGTGGATCGATCCGCGTCCCTGCCTCGGAGTGCGGGCTCTTCGGCCTGAAGCCGAGCCGCGGTCGGATCTCCCACGGCCCGAAGGCGGGCGAGGGTTGGGCGGGCTCGACGACCGACGGCGTCATCTCGCGTTCGGTTCGTGACAGTGCGGCGATCCTCGACGTGATCAGCGGGCGCCGCACCGGTGACCCCTACACCGCCGCACCCCCGACCCGGCCGTTCGCCGACGAGGTCGGGGTCACCCCGGACCGGCTCCGGATCGGGCTCGCCCCCGATCATGCCGGCGTGACGACCGCTCCGGCATGCGTCGCCGCCGTCGAGCGGGCCGGTTCGCTCCTCGAAGGACTCGGCCACGACGTCGAGATCGCCCAGCCGGACGCGTTCTTCGACGAGGAGTTCTCGCAACACTTCGTCACGATCGTCGCGGTCGGCACCGCCTCGGACCTGACCGCGATCAGTGCTGTCATCGGCCGCGAGGTCACCGAGACCGACGTCGAGATGAGCAACTGGCTGATGGCGTCGCTCGGCAGGGCGGTGACGGGCGAGCAGTATCTGGCGTCGATCAACTGGCTGCACGCGTGGACTCGCCGTCTCATGGCCTGGTGGGAGTCGTTCGACCTGCTGGTGAGCCCGGTGATCGCGGTGCCGCCACCTCCCATCGGCTGGTTGAGCGATCCGGAGCTCGGCACCGATCGTCTCACGAGCATCCTGCAGTTCACGGCGCAGTTCAACGTCAGCGGTCAGCCAGCGATGTCGCTTCCGCTCCACTGGGACGACAACTCGTTGCCGATCGGGGTGCAGGTCGTCGGCCCCGCCGACGGCGAGGCACTGTTGCTGCAGGTTGCGTCGCAGCTCGAGCAGGCGGCTCCGTGGGCGGATCGGCTGCCACCGCTGTACGGCTGAGTCAGGCAGGATCGCCGCAACCGACACCCTCGAGCACGCGGTCGACGACGTCCTCGATCTCGCTCCGGCCCATCTCCTGGTGAGCGAGGAACACCCGGAACGTACAGACGGCGACGAGGTCGTTGATCACCTCGTTGCCATCGATGTCCGCCGAGAGGTCCCCACGTTCGACGCCACGCCGCCAGATCTGGTGGACGACCTCTCGGTCAGGGATCCATCGCTGTTCCCAGACCTTGCGGGCGAACGGCTCGCTGACGATCATCTCCCTGAACTGGTCACCCGACACGACGCGGTCCGAGCGCTGCATCGTCGCCACCAGATGGACGAGCGCGGCGACGAGTTCGGCGCGGGCCGAGCCCAGGTCGGGAAACTCCTGCACCACGCTGGCATTCGTCTGCGCTTCGAAGATCAGTTCCGATCGCGAGGCCCAGCGTCGATAGACCGTTGGCCGGCTGACGCCCGCTCGGTCGGCGATTGCCTCGATCGTGACCTCGGTGGGACCGAGCTCGCCGAGCAGATCGCGAGCAGCGGCCAGGATTCTGACCGCGATGTCTGGATCTCGGGGCCGTGACACGTCCCCAGTGTGCCGGGATCGATGCTCCACGACGCATGATTGCGTTACAGTGCCACGAAACTCATCCAGCCACATGGAGGAACACCCCTGATGACCCCGACCCGACTCACGATGGCGCTCGTCGCCGCGCTGTCCCTCGTCGCCGCGTGCGGCGGCGGGAGCGATTCCGACGCCGACAGCGAACCGGCGGCCGACACGACCGCAGCAGCACAGCCGGACACGACTGCCGACACCGACACGACCACCGGCGATGGCGACGACGAGCCCACGGTCACCGAGCCGTCGGATGACGACTCCATCGGTGGTGTGGGCGACTACGACCCGAGCGACGTCGAATATCGAGTCGTCAACGTGCTCGATGTTCCCGTCGACGTCTACGGCCGGACCATGGGCCTCGTGGAGGCCTACCTCATCGAGGCATCCGTCGCTCCCGGCACCGTGACCGACCTCGTCGCTCCGCCCGCCGACGGCATCCTGCTGATCACCGACGAGGGCGCCGACGACATCACCTGCGTCTCGACCTGCGATCACTTCATCGCCGAACTCTCCACCTACCCCGAAGAGGGCCCGGTGCGCACGGTGGTGCTCTACAACGACGAGACCGGCGAACCGTCGGCATTCGACATGTGGGAGTCGCCCGGCCCCGACCGCCAGGAGAACTCGAACTCCATGCCGGCGGCCGATCCGGCCACCGGGTTCGTCGTCGTCACGGCAGTCCCCGTCATCGACACCGACTTCGGGCTGCGGATCGCCGAGGCGGGTGTCGCTGGCTGCATCGATCCGATGGACGGCGCCAACGTCCTCATCGGTGGGAATCAGACGCCGGCGTTCGCCTACGACGGCGACTCGGTCGACTTCGTGATTCACGGCAACGAAGACCGCGAGTGCGCCGAGGCACCGATCGGTGGCCCGTTCACGATCGACGGCGGGCCGGGAACACGCACCCATCTGATCCTGACCGGCACCATCGACGATCTGGACGCCGTCGTCCTCACGATGATCGAGCCGGGAGGCACCTCCGGCGGCTCCGTTGAGAGCACTGCTGACGCCGGTGACCGTTCGCTGGCCATCGAGCTGCTGGCCGACGAGATGATCGACGA
>JBAWHL010000217.1:0-6419 GCA_049593815.1 Ilumatobacteraceae bacterium
GTCGACGGTTCCCCCACCGCCCGCGGCCACGGCACCCACGCACGACGACGACCTGGCCGAACTGCTGCGTCAGATCTCCGACGAAGACGAGCAGGGAGCACCGGCGGCTGCTGCGTCCGCACCGCGCGTCGGCGACGCGCTCACCAAGCCGACCGACGTCGAGCGACCCGAGCGGGCGGTCGCCGCGACCGTCGAGTCCGAAGGCGGCATCGACTTCGACCCGGAATTCGCCTCGTTCGGGTCGCGATTCCTCGGTCTGATGATCGACACTGCGGTGCTCGTGGCGGCCATGCTCCCTGGAATCGTGATCCTCGTCGTCGGGTCCGGACCGCTCGTGCTGCTCGGGGTGGCACTGATGATCGCCGCCTTCTGCGTCATCACCGTGCTCTACGCCCGTTCGGTCGCCGCCACCGGACAGTGGATCGGAAACCGGATGGCGGCCACGAAGGTCGTCGATGCGCGCAACGGACACATGATCCCGGTCGGGAGCGCCGGACTCCGTTTCGTCATCCGAACGCTCGTGTCACCGATCCTTCTCATCGGCTTCCTGGTCGCCTTCGCGAGCTCGGACCGACGCACGTTCCACGACAACTTCGCCGGCAGCGTCGTGACTCGCCCTCCTCGCGAACGCTGGTCGATCGACGACGAGGCCCCCGGTGTCTGAGCCGTCTATCGTGTCCGCGATGGCCGAACCCTCGCCGACGCTCCAGGTCACCCCGAACCCGTCCGACGACGAGGTCGTGGCGATCATGGCCGCTGTGGAAGCACTCTGGCCCCGCCCGGTCGTCGTTGCCGACACGACGACACCGCGCAACACGTCGTGGCGTTTCAGCGGTCGTTGGTGGTCGCTGCCCCTCCCGGTTCGACGCAACCGTCCGTACCGCTGACCGAAACGGCACGCTGACGGCGCGGCGATCTGCCACACTCACCAGATGGGCATGACACCTCCTCCCCCAGAATCGGGACCAGGATCGACACCGGCGGGACCACCGCCACCGCCGGAGCCGCCGTACATGCGGCCGACGCTCCCGACGCCGGGAGCGCAGCCCCCGGCACCCGCTCCGCCCGGCACGCCACCTCCACCAGCGGGTGGCACACCCCCGCCACCACCCCCGGGCGGCACACCGCCGCCTCCGCCACCACCGGGAATGAACCCGTCGATGGCCGGCGGCTACGGCGCCGCCACCCTGCCCGGCGGCCCGCGAGCCGGTTTCTGGGTGCGCGTCGGCGCACGTCTGCTCGACTACCTGCTCTACGGACTCCTGCTCCTGCCATTCGTCATTCCCGGCGGCGTCCTGATCGGCTCGGCCTATCAAGACTGCGTCACCATCGGCGACGAACTGTTCTGCCCACCGGGATCGCCGGACGGCGCCATGATCGGTGCCGGGATCGCGCTCATCGCGGTCGGTTTCCTCGTCGTGATGGTCATCTACATCCGGGCCCTCGGCAAGTCCGGGCAGACCTGGGGCCGCAAGATCACCAACATCAAGGTCGTCGGCAAGAACGACGGCGTCCCGATCGGCATCGGCCGTGCGGTGGGTCGAATCCTGATCCAGATGGTGTTCGGCATCGTGCCGCTCGTTCCGCTGCTCGACAACTTGTGGATGCTGTGGGACGACGACAAGCAGACGCTGCACGACAAGGTGGTCACCTCCGTCGTCGTGAAGGTCTGAACCAACGAGTCCCGGTTCCAGGAGGACGATGGACATCACCACCGTCGCCGACGATCTCGTCGTCATCCACGACGGTGTCGACGTTCGACGCTACGACGACCTCACACCCGACGCCGATCACGACCTCGACGGCGTCGCGGTGCACACGCTCGCACGTCCAACAGGTGAACTGCTGTGCCGGTTCGCGACGGTCAACGACGTCCACTTCGGTGAGCTGGAGGCCGGCCGCGTCGACGATCTGACCGAGGGCCCGATCCGGCGAGCCGACCCTGGTGCCCCGCCGTATCCCGAGGTGATGAACCTCGCGGCGGCGACAGAGATCGCGGCGATCGATCCCGACGCCGTCATCGTCAAGGGCGATCTGTCGGTCGACGGGCACCCCGAGGAGTGGGCGGCGTTCGAGGAGTGCTACCGAACTCCGTTCGGCGATCGCCTGAAGGTCGTTCGAGGCAACCACGACGCGTACCGGCATCAAGACGCCTACGCGGGCGATCAGTGGATCGACCTGCCCGGCGTCACCGTCGCCCTGCTCGACACGGCGATCCCTGGAGCGACCACCGGGTCGATCAGCACCGAACAGATCGACTGGCTCGACGACCACCTCGCGACGGCGACGACGCCCGTGCTCGTCATGGGCCATCACCAGCAGTGGATCCCGTCCGACGACGACGACAAGCGCAGCGACGACTACTTCGGACTCCATCCCGATGCGAGCGATGCACTGGACGAACTGATCGAGCGCCGCACCGGCGTGATCGCCTACGCCGCCGGCCACACCCACCGCCATCGCGTGCGACCGATGCGCCGTTCCGGCGTGCCATCGATCGAGATCGGCTGCACCAAGGACTTCCCGGGCACCTGGGCGGAGTACCGGGTGTACGAGGGCGGGGTCACCCAGATCGTGCATCGGATGTCGACGCCCGACGCCCTGGCCTGGAGCGAGTCGTGCCGCGGCCTGTACGCCGACTTCGGCATCGACTACGAGACCTACGCCCTCGGCACGCTCGCCGACCGCTGCTTCAACCTGGCGTTGCGCTGACGCTCGACCACCTCGACCGCAGCGGGTATCGTGCGGTCACCGATCGAAGGGTGGCTAGGGATCCGCTGGCAGCAGCCAGGCCGAACCGAGCGCCACGGAAGGCCCCACATATCCGGGCTCGCACCTCATGGGACAAAAGCCTCGAGTGGAGATTTCGGCACTTGTATCCACGCGTGCCGACTCTGGAGGCTGACCCTTGTCCACATCCGAACCCGAATCCCCACCCAGATCCGAATCACTTCGGGCATCCACCCACCTGCGTGCCATCGGCACCGCGCTCTTCGTCACGATGCTGTGGAGCTCGTCGTGGATCCTCATCCGGGTCGGCCTCGACGACGAGGACCTCGCCCCGCTCACCTTCGCCGGGCTCCGCTACAGCCTGGCCGCGCTCACACTGTGGGCGTGGATGGCCTCACGTCCAGCGCGTCGTCGGCAGCTCGGTGTCCTCGATCGTCAGATGTTGCGACGCCTCGCCGTGTTGGGCGTCGTGTTCGTCGCCATCACCCAGGGCGCCCAGTTCGTGGCGATCGACAACCAGCCCGCGGCCACGACGAGCCTGATGCTGGCGCCGACCGCGCTCTTCGTCGGCCTGCTCTCGGCCCGATCGCTCGGGGAGGGTGCGTCTCGGCGACAGGTCGCTGGAGCGGCCCTCGTGATCGTCGGTGCCGTCGCGTACTTCGCGGGAGATCTCGGAGCGACCGCGATCGGGATGATCGCGGCAGGGATCGGGCTCGCCGCCAACGTGACCAGCTCGCTGATGGGACGCGCGATCAACCGTCGCGACGACATCACCCCGGCGCTCGTGACCACCGTCTCGATGAGCGTCGGCGCCGTGCTCCTGCTCGGGGCCGGCCTGGCAGTGGAAGGCATCCCCACGCTCACGCCGAAACTCGTCGCGATCATCACCTGGTTGGCAGTGGTCAACACCGCGTTCGCCTTCACCCTCTGGAACCGGTCGCAGCGGCGTCTCGCAGCCGTCGAATCGGCGGCGATCAACAACACGATGTTGATCCAGATCGCCGCACTGGCCTGGATCTTCCTCGACGAGGCGCCCGGACCGGCGGGGGTCGTCGGCATCGTGGTCGTCTCCGCCGGCGCCTACCTGACGACGTCGGCACCTCTGGCCACCAGGCGGCGCTGAACGTTTGGTCATCGACCCCGCGCGACGCGAGAATCCGTACGTGTCCGTCACGATCGCCTCCCCCGCCCCATCCACACTCCTGGATCTCCTCGATCGTTCTCGCGTCCGTGACGCGGTCGCGGTCGTCGGCTTCGCACTGTTCACCGCGCTCGCCGCCCAGATCACCATCCCGCTCGGCTTCACCCCCGTGCCCTTCACGGGCCAGACGTTCGCCGTCCTGCTCGCCGGTGGCGTGCTCGGCAGCCGCCGCGGTGGCCTCTCGATGATGCTCTACGTCGCGCTCGGTGCCATCGGGCTGCCGTTCTACTCCAACGGCGACGGCGGCTGGACCGCCGCAACCGGCGCCACCGCTGGCTACCTCGTCGGATTCGTCGCCGCGGCGTTCATCGTCGGACTCATGGCCGAGCGAGGGCAGGACCGCAAGCTCTCCACCTCGATCCCCGCGTTCCTCGCTGGCTCACTGACGATCTACCTGTTCGGCGCCGGCTGGCTGGCCCACGACCTCGGGCTGCCGCTCACCGCCGCCGCTGGCGAACCGAGCGCCGTCTCCCTGGGTGTCGCCCCCTTCCTGGTCGGCGACGTGTTCAAGGCACTGCTCGCCGGCGCGCTGTTGCCCGCTGCGTGGGCACTCGTCGACGACGAGCGCTGAGCGCAGCCGGGCGCTCCGGTTCAGCGACCGCGTTCGTCGTCGAGCAGGTTCAGGCCTTCATCGCTCCGTCGACCACGAACTCGTGACCGCTGCAATACGACGACTCGTCCGACGCGAGGAACAGCACGACGTTGGCCACCTCCTCCGCGGTGCCGGTGCGGCCCATCGGGATGTCAGCGGCAGGATTCGGCACACCTGACTCACGCATCATGTCGGTGTCGATGATGCCGGGATGCACCGAGTTCACGCGGACACCGCTGCCCGCGAACTCGAGGGCGGCCGACTTCGTCATCCCGCGCACGGCCCATTTCGACGCCGAGTAGGCGTGTGCGACACCGGCACCACCGAGACCTGCGATCGAGGAGATGTTGACGATGCTGCCGCTGCCCTGCTCCTTCATCAGCCGGCCACACTCTCGGATGCCCAGGAACACCCCGGTCTGATTGACAGCGATCATCCGATTCCAGTCGTCCAACGACGTGTCGAGGAGGTACGCGATCTTGAAGATGCCAGCGTTGTTGACGAGGACGTCGATGCGACCTTGCGCCTCGACGACTGCTGCGATGACGGCGACCCAGTCGGCTTCGCTGGTGACGTCGTGTTCCATGAAGTGCACGGCGTCTCCGAGTCGCTGCGCGGCGGCGCGCCCCTCGTCGACGCGCACGTCGGTGATGTAGACCGTGGCACCTTCGAGGACGAATCGCTCGGCCTCCGCGAGGCCCTGCCCTCTGGAACCACCGGTGATGAGTGCGACCTTGCCGTCGAGTCGTGCCATCCGCGCAAGGTACTTGGCCGCCGACGATGGGGGCGAGATCAGCGGTGCTGGGGACGATCCAGAGCGACGTGGTGGACCGCGCGCGTGGATGAAATCACGATGGCAGGTCGAAACGGATCCACTCGTCGCCGAGGCGGGCGAGGAGGACTTCTCCGCACGTCTGGGTCGGGAGAACTGGAACCACCTGCGTCACGGCCGATTCGTCGATCCGGAGCGCCGGAACTCGCTCATCATCCGCGACCCTGTGACACCCCCATGCGCATCATGGGCGCATGGACATCGCAGTGTTGTTGATCGCCGCCTTCACGGCCGCCGCGGCCGCCGTCGGCGGGTATCTCGTGGCCGTTCGCCGCTCCGAGACCGGCGACGCTGATCGGGCGGCCGAACGGGCCGCGGATCAGGCGTCGACGACCGAGGCGATGCAGCAGGCGATCGATGCCGCAGTGCACGGCGCCGTCGCCCAGGTCCGCGACCAGGCAACCGCCGAGCGCGATGCCGCGGTCACCGCGGCGCTCGAACAGTCGGCGATCCTGCAGCGCGAGCAGTTCGGCGCGATGGCGCTCGCGGCGCGAGAGCAGACCACGTCGGAACTGGCGTCGAAGAAGGACGTCATCGACTCCCGTCTCGACCAGGTCCACACCGAGATGCGCGCCGAGTTGAACAAGCTGAGCGAAATGGTCACGTCGCTCGGTCAGTCGAGTGCGGAGAACTTCGGACAGGTCACGAACTCACTGCAAGCACACGCCGAGGTCGCCAACACCCTCGCCGACTCCACCCGAGCGCTGCGCGAGGCGCTGGCCAATCCGCAAGCCCGCGGGCAGTGGGGCGAACGCATGGCCGAGGACGTGCTGCGCCTCGCCGGGTTCCAGGAGAACATCAACTACGTCAAGCAGACCCAGATCGAGGGCGGCACCGGCCGTCCCGACTACACGTTCCCCATGCCCAAGGGCCACGCCCTCTACATGGACGTCAAGTTCCCCATGGCGTCGTACCTCAAGTACCTCGAGGTCAACACCAACGCCGAGCGCGAAGTGCACCTCAAGCGGTTCCTCCAGGACGTCCGGTTGCGGGTGCGTGAACTCGCCAAGCGCGACTACGCGGGCGAGAGCGAGCAGCCGTCGGTCGAGTACGTGCTGCTGTTC
>JBAWHL010000218.1:0-32070 GCA_049593815.1 Ilumatobacteraceae bacterium
GTCGTGCACGATCGCGGTGACGTTTCCGGCGGTGTCGTAGGTGTAGTTGTCGTTCTGCACGAGTTGGCCATTGACGGTGGCATCGAGCCCGGTGAGCCGGTTCGTCGCGTCGTCCCACGAGTAACCCCGTTCGAGGGAGTTCGTTCCGGTTCCGAGGGTCCGTGATGAGATTCGCCCGTTGTTGTCATACAGCGAGTTGGAGACATATGTCTGGGTTCCGGTCAGTGTGGTTGCGTAGCCGGTTGGGAGGTTGCTGGTGGTGACGGTCTCGGCCGCGAGCCCACCAGCGGCGGGGTGACCGATGCTGGTGGGGTGGTTGGCGTTGTCGTAGGTGGCGGTGAACGCGTAGGTGCCGGCAAGGCCGTTGGTCGTGAGGCCGGGTTCGGCGGGCACGATGTAGGTGGTGCCGAGGGCACGATTTCGGTTGTCGTAGCCGGTGACGTCTTGGATGTACTGGTAGGCGGTGGCTCCTTGGTAGTGGAATGACGTGGTTTTGTCGAGGAGCCCTTTCTCGCCTGGAGCGTCGTAGTAAGACCCACCTCGCGACCGCGCTCGGGGTCGTCGCTGCTCACCACGGACATCGGGTCCTGTTCGCCACTGCGGTCGACTGGGTCGCCCGACTCACCGACGCCCACCGACACGGCAAGCTGCCCGCCGAGCTCGCCCGGCTGCGCCGCTACGGGCTGATCATCATCGACGAAGTCGGCTACCTCCCCTTCGAACAAGACGCCGCCAACTTGGTGTTCCAGCTCGTGTCGTCACGCTACGAACACGCCTCGCTGATCTTGACCTCGAACCTGCCGTTCTCGAGCTGGGGCGGCGTGTTCGGCGACCAGGCCGTCGCCGCCGCGATGATCGACCGGATCGTCCACCACGCCGACGTCCTCACGTTGAAAGGCGCCAGCTACCGGCTCCGCAACCGCGGCATCGACACCCTCCCCAGCGTCCGAGCCGGCACCGACAACCCCGACAACTAACCTCACCCATCAACAACCACCGCGCACTTTTCGCCCGGCACAACCGCGCAGTTTTCAAGCGGCATCGACGGACGGCCGGGACGTCGCCCGTGTGGGCGTGATCGCCACAGGTCTCGGAGGTCAACGAGTGGCGGCGCTCAGAGACGCTCTGCCAATCCGTTTGCCAATCTACAGAGTGGCATTCTTCAACACGAGACAACACCAGACAACACAGCCGGTAGCATTCGCCCTGCTCAGACCACACAAATCGGCATCAGACAACACGAGCCGGACGGTCCCAGTCGCCCTCTCAAGGTGGCGGCACGGGTTCGAATCCCGTACGGGCTGCCAAGGACACCAGATCAGCGGCCCTTTCCGGAGGGCCCCTGATCTGGCCCTGTGTCGGTCGGCCGATGGATCAGCTGCGAGGGCGACGCCACGGACGGATGCACGGTTGCCGGTCTCGGTGAACAACGGGCTGCTGATGGGGGCGTCACAGCGGCCTCAGCGGCCATCGTCATCAGAGCAGGCCGTGGTCACGGGCTGCCTGGACCGCCGGCTTGCGGCCGTCGACGCCGAGCTTGCGGTAGATCGCCTTGCAGTGTGTCTTGACGGTGTTGAGCGACACGTACAGCTCGCCGGCGATCTCGCGCTGCGACAGCTGCGACGGGAGATAGCGAAGGACGGCGAGTTCCCGATTGCTCAGCGGTTCGACGAGATCGGGCGTGCGCACCGTGGCGGTACGACCGTGTCGGGACTCGACGCGGGCGAGGTATCGACCGGCGATGCCGGGGTCGGTGCAACGGTCGATGATCGTGCGGGCCTCGAGCAACAGGCCCTCGGCATCAGCGTGTTCGTGGGCGAACCCGACGTCGGCAGCGCTCGCGAGTGCGTAGATGAGCATCACGTACTCCGGAGATCGGCGGGCGAGTTGCACGCCGCGCAACGCCTGCGTTACCGCTTGACTGTCGTCGTTGGTGGTTCGAGCCATGACGCTGTGGGCGAGCGCGATCTGTGGTGCCTCGGCGATCCGGTGCGCTGTCGCGTACTCGATTGATCGCTGGGCCAGGTCGCGGGCGGCGTCGAGCCGACCGGTCTCGATCTCGGCGATCGCCTCGAACACCGGCGTGACCGCCGCGACGAAGTGGTCGGGGCGCGTGGCAGCCATCTCGTTGGCCTGATCGAGGAACGGGCGAGCCTCGTCGAACATTCCGGCCATCACTCGGACGCCGCCCAGCACCATCGGGTGCGTCGGTTCGGTCGTCGGCGCCGGATGTCGGATCTCGTCGAGCCCCGCGGCGACATCTCCCTTCGCGAGTTGGATCATCGCGCCGAGCGATTGGATGAGGCCAGCATCGTTCCCGTCGGCATCGAGCCGGGCAGCGATCTCGAGCGAGCGCTCCGCCTCGGCGAATCTTCCGGTCACGAACGACACCCATCCGTGCACGATCGCCAGCCCCTCGTGCTCGTTGACGAGATCGCCGAGTCGTTCGATGTATCGGCTGACAGTGAACGTCCGGCCGATGTTGAGGAGCTGTGTTGCGTGGTCGGCGACGAGGTCGGCGGCGACATCATGACGATCGGAGTCGAGGTAGTGATCGACGGCCGTTGCCAGCTCGCCTGCCTCGGCGTGCCATCGCCCGGCTGCGGCGTGGAGCTCGTTGCTGCGTTCGGGCCCCTGGCGGTCGAGTTCGAGCCGGAGCACGTCGCGAAGCAGGTGGTGCAATCGGAACCAGGTGCCGGTCCGGTCGAGCGCGATCACGAGCTGATTCCGGTCGGCGAGCGAACGCAACCACGTCGTGCCGTCGTCGGTCCCGCACACCTCGTCGATCAACGGACCGGACATCCGTTCGAGAATCGACACCTCGAGCAGCCGCTGACGCTCCCGATCGGGCAGAGAATCCAGAAACTCCTCCGACAGGTAGTCCGCGATCAGCTGGTCGCCACCGTGGAACGACGTGACGAACTCGTCGACGTCGATCCCGTCTCGCAGTGACAGGCCAGCGAGTACGAGTCCGGCCGCCCATCCCTCGGCCCGACCGTTGAGGCGATCGACGGCGTCGTGGTCCAATCCCACGGAGTCGGCGTCGAGCAACCACTCGGCCTCGTCGAGCTCGAACCGCAGATCGGCGCCCCGGATCTCCGCCATCTGCTCCCGGACTCGGAGACGCCCGAGCCGGAACGGCGGATCCACGCGCGTCGCCAGCACGATCACGAGGTTGGTGGGCCGGAGCGCGATGAGGCGCTCGACGCTGCGGTGGACGTCGGGATTGGTCACCAGGTGGTAGTCGTCGAGCACGAGCACCATCTCCGAGCCGACGGCCGCCACCTCGTTGACCACCGCGGCCACGACGGCATCGGGCCCATCGCCGAGCGCCGCAGCGACTGCGTCGGGCATCGACGGCACGATGGAACCGAGCGCACCCGCGACGAACGCCCAGTAGCGGGCGGGGTCGTCGTCGTGCTCGTCGATCTGGAGCCAGGCCGCCGGCCGATCGCGACGGCCCAGCCAGCCCGACAGGAGCGTGGACTTGCCGGCACCGGCGGGAGCGCTGACGAGGATGAAGCCTCGCCCCGCCTCGATCGCCGAGTCGAGAGCGTGCACGAGCCGTTCACGATCGAGATGACGGTGGGGCGGCTCTGGCGTCATGACCTTGGTGGCCGTGAGCGTGGGCGCCGAAGTGGCCATCACGCCAGGTTAGGGAGATGGACGGGGACCCGAGCGCCTCCCGTGCTCACCCGGGTGAGCATCAGGTGATGAGCGATGGCGGGCCACCTGAGGCAGCCTGAAGCGCCGTCGTCGACGTTGGCCCGCGCTCCCGAGGCGGCCGGCACGGGTTCGGTTTGCCGACGTCGGTGACGGGGAAGTCTCCAACCCATGCCTACTCAAGAAGACACAGTCAAACGAGTCGACGACCTGCGTCGGGACCTGGAGCGTCGCATGGACGAGTTCGAGACCTCGTTCAGCCGACGTCTCGCCGAGCTGGAGGGTCAGTTGCCCGACATCGCCACCAAGCTGCTCGCACTCGGTCGAGCCGGTGCGGATCGTGTCGGCGCGGTGGCCTCGGGAATCGCATCCGACGTGGGCCAGCGGGTCTCCAAGGCGTCCTCGGACGTCGGTGATGCCGTCTCGACCACCGTGGGGCAGACGAAGTCGGCCGCCGGCCGAAGCGCCGCGTCGGTGAAGTCCAACACCAAGGAGGCCGTCGGACAGGCCCGCGCACAGGCAACGAAGTCTGCCGACGCGGTCGACGACGCCGCGGGCGCTCTGCTCGACGACGCCACTCGTGCCGTGAAGCCGCAGCCGTCACGACCGTCGTCACTGGAGAAGCTGACGAAGCAGGAGCTCTACGACCGTGCGCAGGAACTCGACATCGACGGTCGCAGCGCGATGAACAAGTCACAGCTGATCAGCGCCATCCGCGCTCACTGATCGAGCGAACGCGGGCCGGCGCGACGATCCGGCGAAATCGTCTCGATGCGTTATGGTGCGCCGCATGCCGAGTCGTCCCGTGACTGGCCGGTCCGCACGATTCGGTCGCCCTCGCCGTCGCGGCGCCCTGGGCGAGGAGCGCTGAGTCGTGGGCCTCCGTCGTCTCGTGCGTTCCCGGTATCCCGACGTCAGTCGGAAGAATGTCGGCGACGACGCCATGGCCGGTCTGGTACTGGGCGTGGAGAGCGTCCCCGACGGCTTGGCGAGCGGTCTCCTCGCAGGCGTCAATCCCGTGTCGGGGCTCTACGGCTACCTCTTCGGCATGGTCGGTGCAGCGGCGTTCACGAGCTCGTCGTTCATGGCCGTGCAGGCAACTGGCGCGATGGCGATCATCGTCGCCGACGTCGATCTCGCCGGCCGTGACGATCCCGCCCGGTCGCTGTTCACGCTCTCGGTCGTCACCGGCATCGTGATGATCATCGCCGGACTGTTGCGTCTCGGCACCGTGCTGCGCTTCGTGTCGAAGGCGGTCATGACCGGCTTCATCACCGCCGTCGGGCTGAACATCGTGTTGGGGCAGCTCGACAACTTCACTGGCTACGCCGCATCCGGTGGCAATCGTGTGCTCCGAGCGCTCGACCTCCTCACACACTTCTGGGAGATCGACGTGGCCACGACGGTGATCGGCGCCACGACGATCGCGCTCATCATCGTGTTGCAGCGGACGGCCCTCGGATCACTGGGGCTCGTCGTCGCGGTGGTCGTCGGGTCGGGTCTTGCAGCGGTCTTCGACGCCATGGGGTCGGACGTGGCGATCGTGAGCGACATCGCCGACGTCCCGCGCGCCCTGCCGTTCCTGACGATGCCGGTGTTCGGCGAGATGTTCGGATTCCTCGTGCCGGCAGCCTCGTTGGCATTCGTCGGGCTGGTCCAGGGCGCGGGAATCTCCGCTGGCGTCCCGAACCCGGATGGGCAGTTCGCGGACGGGTCGACCGACTTCGTCGGTCAGGGGGCGGGCAACATCGCCGCCGGCCTGTTCCAGGGAATGCCGGTGGGCGGATCGATGTCGGCCACGTCGTTGGTGGTCGCCGCCGGTGCTCGGTCGCGCGTCGCTCTGTTCATCGCGGGCGGGGTCATGGCGGTCGTGATCCTCGCGTTCGGTGGCCTCGTCAACTACGTCGCGATGCCCGCCCTCGCCGGCCTCCTGATCGTCGTGGGCGTCGGCACCGTGAAGCCCCACGAGGTGATGTCGGTCGCCAGGACCGGGTTGGTGCAGCTGACCGTCATGTCGACCACGCTCGTGCTGACGATGCTGATTCCGCTCCAGTACGCGGTCCTGGTGGGCGTCGGCATCGCCACGATCCTGCACGTCGTCAAGCAATCGATGCAGCTGACCACGCGCCAGATCGTGATCACCGAGGACGGCCGGCGACGCGAGGTCGAACCGCCCGAGGTCGTGCCGTCGGGTGAGGTCATCGTGTTGCAGCCCTACGGCAGCGTCTTCTTCGCCACCGCATCGGCGCTCGAGAACCAGATGCCGTCGGTCGCGCCGGAATCTCGCCACAGCGTCGTCATCCTCAGAACGCGCGGCGCCGACGAGATCGGGGCGACGCTGGCCGAGGTGCTCGGCCGGTACATGGACGCACTCAGGCAGGTCGACAGCAAGTTCGTCCTCGTCACCGACAACCCGCGGATTCGGCGCCAGCTGGAGTCGACGGGAGCGCTGGATCGTCTCGGCGAGGAGAACCTGTACATCGGGACCGAATGGCTCGGTGAAACGGTTCTGCGGGCCTACGACGATGCCAAGGTCTGGATCGCTCGATCTCTCGAGGCGGACACCGCGGGCGAGTCCGGCCGAGAACCGACACAGGGGGGTCGCGATGACCAATGAACCCAGGACGACCTCGGGTCGTCGACGAACGACGCTCGTGCTCGCACTCCTGGTGGTCGTGCCGCTGGCGATCGCCTCGTGCACCCGGTCAGCGGAATCGAGCGGGGACGCATCGGGACAGTCCGACTCGTCGCAGGCCGCTGACGTCACCGATCCCGAGTCGCCGACGACCACACTGATCGATGGATCCGCGTCCACGGTGCCGTCGACGTCCACCGTCGACACCGCGGTGCCACCGAGCGCGAGCACCGCACCACCGGTGAGCATCGACGACTCGGTTCCACCTGCCACCGCGTCGGGGACCGATTCGACGACGAACGTCGACCAGGACAGCGGCGCCGACTCCACGGTGGTCACCGTGAGCGCGATCGTCGGCGCCAGCCTGCTGCTGCTCGTGGCGATCTGGTGGATGGTGCGGATGAACCGCAGGGACGACGACGATCGCCCGCGCGCTCCCGACGGCTCGTTCGTCGACGGTCTCCAGGAACCCTGACACCCGGAGCGGGCCCGTGAGCGTTTCCGGCGGTGTGCCGCTCAGTCCGTTCGGGGTGCCGGCTCGCCGGCCGCATCCCAGTGGCGCTTCAGCGGGCGGTACAGCAGGGCGAGGAGCCCGGTGGTCACCACGACCGACACCGCGATCGACAGCAGCGGCTGGTCCTCGATGATCGAGGCGACGAGGTAGCAGAAGACGCAGGTGTAGGCCGCCCAGAGAAAGCTGCCGAGCACGTCCCAGACAAGGAACCGTGCATACGGGAATCGGGTCAGGCCCATCGTCGCCCCGATCATGAATCGCAGGCCCGGCACGAACCGGCCGAAGACGATCAGCAGCGGAGCGGTGCCGCTCATGACCTCCATCGCCCGGGCGACCTTCTCGTTCTCCTGGGCGCGGTCGACCTGAACCGACATGCGCTTGCGCAGGACGGTGCGCGACAGCCAGTAGAGCAGGGAGTCGCCGAGGATGGCACCGATGGTCCCGGCGGCGACCAGTTTCCACAGCTCGATGTTGGAACCGGACTGGGCCGCCAGGTTCGACGCTGTCGTGAGCAGCGACTCGCTCGGAAAGACCGGAATGACCGCGTCGAGAATGACGAAGCCGGTGATGATCGCGTAGAGGTGTTGGACGTCGGCGAGGTTGATGTCGGCCACCGCAGCGGCGATGGTCGGCGCCACCCACAGCATCGCCAGCACGCCGAGTGCACCGATGAGCACGACCTGGAAGCTCGGGAGACGTTGAAAGCGGCTGGTCTCGGTTTCGGTGTTCGAGTCGGTCACGGATCCTCCCAGATCGCTGCGCCACGCCGACGCAGCGCAGGACCGCCAGTGTCGCATCTGAGGGTGGCTCGACCGGCGATCCCGCCAACCGCCGGCTGCTCGGTCGTCGCGGACGCGATCGCATCCGCGATGGGGCCTGCGCCGTACTGTGACGACCGATGTATCCGGAACACCATCGCCGGCCCGCCAGTCTCATCGCGCTGCTCGTGACCGCCGTCGTCACCGGCGCGTTCGCCGGGTTCGTCGGCGCCGGATTCATCTGGATGGTCGAGAAGGGGGTGGAATTCGTCTGGTCGGATCTCCCGTCGAGGGTCGGCGTCGATCCGTTCGGTTCGTGGTGGTTGTTCGCCGTCCCGATCGTCGGCGGTGTCCTCGTCGGAGTCGGGCACATGCTGCTCGGCAACTACCCGAGGCCACTGGACGAGGCGGTCGCCACCTGGAAGAGCGGTGGTCACATCGAACCCGACGTCGCGCCGAGGACAGCCATCAACTCACTCGTCGCGCTCGTCGCGGGTGGACCCGTCGGCTTCGAGGCCGCGTTGACCGGACTGCTCGGTGGCACCGGAACGTGGGTCTGCGAACGGATCACGAGCGTCGGGCATCTCGTTCGTCAGGCCTGGGGAGCGGAACGGATCGCAGGGGTGCCGAACGTGGTTCACCACCTCCCGTACTGGCTGGCTGCGTTGGCGGGGCTCTTCACCTTCCATTGGTTGCCGTTCGGGGCGATCGACATGGGCTTCCGCTTCGTCGACTTCGACGGACAACTCGGTGTCGAAGCCGGCCTCGCCGCGTTCGTGTTCGGGGCGTTCGTCGTGACGCCGGTGGCGTGGGCCGTCTCCGTCGTCGGGCGGGCCGAGGTGTCGACGTTGTTCGGCCGCTCGCCGATCCTGGTCGCGGTCGCCGGCGGCATCGTCTTCGCGCTGCTCGCGATCCCCAACGAGCTGGTGCTCTTCTCCGGGCAGCAGGGCATCCAGTTGCTGCCCGAGACGGGGACCGGCGACCTCGTCTACCTGACGATCGCCAAGTGGGCGGCTCTCGTGGTCGCGCTCTACGCCGGCTGGCGCGGCGGTCCGATCTTCCCGACCTACACGTCGGTCGCGGCGTTCGCCGTCCTCGTCGACCAGGTCGTCGGGGTCGGCCCCGACATCATGATCGTCGCGGGGATCGCCGCCGCCGGAGTGGTCTTCCTCAAGGGAAGCGTCCCCATGGCGTTCATCCTGACGCTCTACCCCGTCCAGCTGTCGTACGCGAGCGTGGTCCTCGTGGGCTGCGTCGGCGGGGCCGTCGGCTTCGCGGTCGCCCGATCCGTCGGCGCGCTCCCACGTCCCCCCGCCGAGCGAGTCGTCAGCGCGTAGCGCTCGCCTGATCCCGGCGTGATCAGCGTTCACGCGTGCGCTCCGTCCTGGCTCGTCGGTCCGGTCGGTCGCGGACGTGGCCGTGGTGCATGCCAGAATGCGCTGCCGGCTCCCGCCGGATCCGAGCACCACCTGCCGGATGACGAGTGAAGGAGCACGATGGGCGCAACGATCGGTCAGATTCTGGGCAGCGCGGTCGGTGTCGCCATCAGTCCGGTCCCGATCATCGCCGTCATCCTGATGCTGTTCTCGCGGGCAGCAGCGCGCAACAGCGTGCTGTTCGCGCTCGGCTGGGTCGGTGGATTGATCGTTGCCGCCACGATCGTGCTCGCGATCGGCATCGACGCTTCAGGAACGCCATCGAACACGACCGGGGTCGTCAAGGTCCTGATCGGTGCCCTGTTCCTCGCGCTGGCCGTGAAGCAGTGGACGGGCCGCCCCGGGCCTGGCGAGGAGCCGTCGTTGCCCGCCTGGATGGCCTCGATCGATGACCTGGCCGGACCGAAGGCGCTCGGCCTGGGGTTCGTGCTGTCGGCGGTCAACCCGAAGAACCTCGGGTTGACGATCGCCGCCACGGCCACGATCGGTGGGGCGGGTCTGACCGGGAGCGAACAGGCGGTCAGCGTCGGTGTGTTCGTGCTCATCAGCTCGATCACGATCGTCGTGCCGGTCGTGGGCTACCTGGTTGCGGGCCCCAAGGTGGCGCCGATGCTCGAGACGATGAAGGCCTGGCTGACGCTGAACAATGCCACCGTCATGACCGTGCTGTTCGTCGTGCTCGGCGCCAAGGTCTTGGGCGACGGCATCTCGATCATCGCCTGACCGGACCTGGGCGGGCGACGCGAGCGTCGGGACCGACGACCGATCGTGGAAGGCGCGGCGGAGCAGTTCTATGCTCGCCGCGTGTCCGCGCCATCGAACGAAGCCGACGAGCGGTCGCCGGCGGATGGGGATGCATTGCGCCGATGGGGTGCGGCCAGCTGGCGGCTCCTGGGCATCGCCCTGCTCTGCTCGCTCGTGTTCACCGTGGTCGTCGCGCTCAGTGGTCTCGTCGTGCCACTGTTGCTGGCGGTGATCCTCGGGGCGTTGTGCGTTCCGATCGTCGACCGCCTCGAGGCCCGACGCATCCCGCGTGTGGCCGGTGCGTTGATCGTCGTGCTGTCGCTGGTCGCCATCGGCACGACGATCGGTGTCATGCTCGTCCGTGGGGTGCTCAACGAATCGATCCTGATCAGGGCGACGGTGATCGATGCCCTCGGCCAGATCGACGATTGGCTCGGCGACAACAGCCCGATCAGCGACCCGGTGAGTACCGTCGACGACGCGGCTGCCCGCGGGCGTCACTTGCTCTCCGGCGCCGCATGGTGGATGTCGACGATCTTCTCGAGCGCGATGACGTTCGCGATCGGGACGTTCCTCGCCGCGTTCATGTGTTACTACATCCTGGCGGATTGGGCCGATCTGCGCCGCTGGCTCTCACGGCACCTCGGCGTGCCGGGCCACGTCGGTGAAGCCATCATCGACGACGCGACACAGGTGGTCCGCCGAGGGTTCGGAGCACTGAGCCTCACCAACCTCGTCACCGCCTCGGTGATCGCGATGGCGATGGTCCTGCTGGGCATCCCGTTGGCGCTGGCGGTCGGCATCGTCACGTTCATCGCGTCGTTCGTCCCGTATCTCGGACCGGTGGTCTCCGGAACGTTCGCGTTCCTGGTGGCGCTCGGCTCGGACGGCTTCCGTGAAGCGGTGATTCTGCTCGTCGTCGTGCTCGTGGCGCAGAGCATGATCCAGACCATCGTCGGGAACCGATTCACGACCGACCGACTGTCGCTGCACCCTCTGCCCAGCATCCTCTCGAGCGTGTGCGGTGTGGCGATCGCCGGGGTGCTGGGCGCCGTGCTGTCGGCACCAGCGTTGGCGCTCGGCATCGCCGTGTCGCGCAGGTTGAAGGATCCCGCCATGATGCAGTCCGAGACCGGCAGCCGGCCCGACGGGCCCTGAGGGGTCATCGGGTCGACGCTCTCGGCGGTGGTCCACCCGGTCGGCGCGCTCGGTTCAGGTGGCGCGCGGCTGGTCGGGGTTCATGGTGGCCATGTCGACGACGCCGACTTTCAACCCGCTGTGGTCGAAGCCCATCGTCTGGAGGAACCGTTCGGCTTCGTCGAGGCCCTCCATGCCCGCGAGTTCTTCCGCGTCGGGCCCAGCACCGCGCAGCTCGTACCGCAGGTTGAAGAACGCGATCCGCTCGTCGTAGGTGAACGTGCCCTCCGGTGTGTAGGCGGACACGAAGATGTCGTGCTCGGGCTGTGAACGCACGAGGTAGCGACGGGCCTGGTCGGTGAGGTCGCGAAACCGGCCGCGGACCGTCACGCGGAAGACGCGGGTGGCGGCCTCGGGCAGCATGAGATCAGCGTAGCGATGCTGTCCGCCGTGAACCTGCTGGGATCCGGGCCGCCGTCGTCCATACTGTTTGCCAGCCATGGCTTCCCCCGACGACACCCCCGCAGCAGTCAACATCGTTCGCGAACTGGTCATCAGCGACAACGAACAGGGCACGTTCGGTGGTCGCGTGCAGACCCGGTTCCCGCCCGAACCGAACGGGTACCTGCACATCGGTCACGCGAAGGCGATCACGGTGGACTTCGGGATCGCGGCCGAGTTCGGTGGAGTGTGCAATCTGCGGTTCGACGACACGAATCCCGACACCGAAGACACCAGCTACGTCGACGGCATCCTCGAGGACCTGGCGTGGCTCGGGTATCCGATCGCCGGCGACCCGTTGTACGCGAGCGACTACTTCGAACAGTTGGCGGCGTGGGCCGAGCTGCTGATCGTCGAGGGCCTGGCCTACGTCGACGAGCAGGATGGGGAGACGATCTCGGCCCAGCGTGGCGGGTACGGCAATCCAGGCATCGAGAGCCCATTCCGCGATCGTCCCGTCGATGAGAGCCTCGACCGGTTCGCCCGAATGCGCGCCGGCGAGTTCGCCGAGGGGACACACGTGCTCAGGGCGAAGATCGACATGCAGCACGAGAACATGCAGTTGCGCGACCCGGTCATGTACCGGATCCGTACGGTCCATCACCATCGAACGGGCGATGCGTGGCACATCTACCCGACCTACGACTGGGCACACGGCCAGAGCGACGCGATCGAGGGCGTCACGCACTCGTTGTGTTCGCTGGAGTTCGACAGCCATCGCGCCCTGTACGACTGGTTCCTCGAGCAGCTTCCGCTGCCGTTCGAGCAGCCGCGCCAGATCGAGTTCGCTCGACTCGAACTGACGCACACGATCACGTCGAAGCGCAAGCTCGCCAAGCTCGTGGCCGACGGTTCGGTCGACGGCTGGGACGACCCGCGCATGCCGACACTGCGGGGCCTGCGTCGTCGCGGCTATCCGGCCGAGTCGATTCGTGAGTTCTGCAACTTCGTGGGTGCGTCGCGGACCAACAGCCGGCACCAGATCGAGTTGCTCGAATCGTTCGTGCGCACCCGTCTCAACAAGGTGGCGTTGCGTCGGATGGCGGTGCTCCGGCCCGTCGAGGTCGTGATCACGAACTGGCCGGTCGACGACGACGGTGTTCCCGTGGTCGAACACGTCGAGCTGAACAACAACCCGGAGAACGCGGACGACGGGACCCGGACGGTGCCGTTCAGCGGCGTGCTCTACATCGAGCAGGACGACTTCAAGGCAGAGCCGCCGCCGAAGTACTTCCGTCTGTCACCGGGCCGAGAGGTCCGCTTGCGCGGCGCCTTCTTCATCACGGCGACCGGTTTCGAATCCGATGCCGATGGCAACGTCACTCGGGTCCTGGCCACCTTCGATCCCGAGACCCGTGGTGGCAACGCTCCCGACGGTCGCAAGGTCAAGTCGACGATGCACTGGGTGTCGGCTGCCCATGCGATCGATGCGACGGCGGTGGAGTACGACCGTCTGTTCACCTCGGAGGTGCCCGGCGAGGCGACCGGTGACCCGCTCGACGACCTGAATCCGGCGTCGCGCGTCACCCTGTCCGGAGCCAAGGTCGAGCCGATCCTGGCCGATGCCTCGCCCGGCGAGGTCGTGCAGTTCGAACGCCTCGGCTACTTCGCCCTCGATCCCGTCGAGCCGATGCTGTTCCATCGCGCCGTCGGCCTCCGCGACGAGTGGGCGAACATCCAGAAGCGTACGTGACCCGTCCCGCCCTGGTCCGCCCCGCCCGCTCACCCCCGCTCACCCCCGCTCGCCCGCCCGTCCCAACCCGAAATTCTGAGCGAGCGTTGCGCTGGGCGCAACGGCGGCTCAGAAATTCGGGTCGAGGAGGTGGGGTCGGCGTGGGGCGAGCGGGCGGATGGCCGGCAGGTCAGTCGACGTACCAGTAGCAGCCGTACTGTTCGGGGTCGCCCCAGCTGACCGAGTCTCGAGCGACGAGGGTGTCGCGGTCGGAGAACTGGACCTGGTCGAGGCCGACGGTGACGATCTCGTCGCCGATCACGATCGAACGCTGCAGTGGATTCCAACAACCGTGGCTGTTCGTCGTGCCGTGCGTGATGACACCACGAGCGACGAGTTCACGCCCCTGCAGTTCGGCGACGACGGCGCCACCGCCCGCTCCCGTGATCTCCTTGGCGAGGCAGTCGTCGAACGGGCCGCAGTCGTTCCATCCGGGCGAGACGGGCAGCACGATCGTGCCGTCTGGCTGCCAGTAGAGGAACGCCTTGTGATCCCACTCGACGTCGCTGTGCCCGCCGATCGGAAGGGTGCTGATCCGCTGCGGGTTCGATGGATCGCTGATGTCGAACAGACTGAGCTGGGTGCCGGTCGTGCGGCCCTCCTCGGTGGCGTCCTGACCGACGCCGAGCAGGAGCCCGTCGCCGACCGGGTGGAGGTAGGCCGAGTAGCCCGGGATCTTCAGTTCGCCCTCGAGGACCGGGTTCTCCGGATCGCTCAGGTCGAGCACGTACAGCGGGTCGATCTGGCGGAACGTGACGACGTATCCCTTGTCCTCGATGAACCGAACGGCGTAGATCTGTTCGCCCTTGCCGAGCCCGCTGATCGAGGAGATCTGTTCGAGATCGGTGCCGTTGGGACGCAGCACGAAGACGGTCGATTCGCTCTGGTCACCGAAGTTGCCCCAGTCGTCCGTCGTGGTGGCCACTCGGAGGTCACCGTTGTATTCGCTCATGGCGAACTGGTTGAGGAGCCGTCCCTCGACCTCACCGGAGGCGACGTAGGTGGCCCCGGTCCCGGCATCGAGCGAGAACTGATGGATCAGCGTCGGTGGCGGACCGGGATCCTCGACGGGTGGGGACGGCTCGGTCGTCGAGACGGCGACCTCGGTGGTCGTGGTGGTCTCCGCCACGGTCGTCTCCGGGGCCTCGGTCGTCTGAGGCGTCTCTGTCGTCTCGCTTGGATCGGTGGGCTCGGTCGTGGCCGGCGCCTCCGCGGTGGTCGGTGCGGTGTCGGGTTCCGGCGTCGCCTCGGTGGCGGGCTCGACGGCGGGTGCGTCCACGGCGGACATCTCCAAGGTGTCGTCGATCAGCGGAACGGGGCCGCCCCATTGCCACTCCCAGTTCTGAGTGGCGATGTAGAGGTTGTCGGTCGAGGCATAGACGGTGTCGCCCGTCGACACGATGCCGGCAGACCCGACGGGGTCGCCCGTGCCGTTCGAGTCGATCGACGCGATCCAGGTGAGGCCGAGCCCGGAGAACTCAGCGGGCGCAGCGACGTCCTCGCAGGCGAGAATCGGCGACATCGGGCCGAAGCTGCCGTCCCCGTTCTCGTCGAAGGAACGCGGGAGCCAGTCCTGCACGGTCGAGTTCTCGATGATCTGCTTGTTGCGCTCCAGGGCCGACTCCTCGTCGAGGCCGAACTGATTCGGCTGCACGAACGGGAGACGCTGGTCGAACGACGACGAGATCACGAAGCGAGCAACGCCGTCGATCGAGCGGGTGGCGACCGTCGCCCCTTCCAGGTGGGTTCGGCGCAGCAGCGACGGGTTGGTCGGGTCCGACACGTCGAACAGGGACACGATGGTGTCGGCGGAACCGGACCAGCTCGACGTGGCCACCAGCAGGCGGCTGCCGTCGAGCAGCAGCTGATGCGAACCCTGGGGGAGCTCTGGCTCGGCCACGATGTCGGCGTCGACCACTGAGACGATGCGAACGCCGTCGTTGGTCGCGACGTACACGTAGTCGCCATCGGTCTCGACGATGTCACCTTCGTCGACCCCGACCTCCTGGGTGTTGGTCCCCGAGTAGGTTCCGTCGCCGCCCGCGGTCGGTGCAGGCGCCGCTTCGGCGGAGTCGGCGACCGCCATGTCGAGTTCGCCCTCGGCGCGAAGGACGTCGTCGTAGTAGAACCCGCCACCGCCGAGCCCCCAGGGAGTGACCCGGGCCGTGGCCGCGTCCTGCATGTAGTCGAGCAGGGCGGGACAGTCACCGAAGAAGTTCAGCCGTGCCGACCCGAATCCTTGCGGTTGGGTCCGTGGACTGGTCGTCGTCGAGGAGCCGGTGTCGGTGCCGGGTGAGGTGGACGGCGTCGCCGTCGTCGTCCGGGTCGGATCGCTCGAGGTGGTCGTCGGGCCGTCGCTGCTGCACGCAGTGACGGCAAGGAGAGCACTCGCGGTGAGTGCCAGAGGAATGAGCCGTTCACGCTTCATGTTGTGTTCGACGTCACAGGCGACCGATTCGGTTCCATCGATGCCGAGAAATTCTCAGCGAGCGTCGATGACCAGGGTCTGGACGCTCCGCCCGACACGTCCGGTGTCGTCGAAGAGCGCCGACTCGGCGAATCCGGCACCGGTCGATGCGTCGAGATCGCCGTAGTGCGTCGCTGTTCGCATGCCGATCCACTCGCCGACGGGCGGCCGAAGGAGGTGAACCGTCAGGTCGGGGTTGATGAACGTGAACTGCTCGTACGGCAGCCCGCTGCTGACGCCGTTGCCGAAGTCAGCGGCTGCTGCGGCGCGCTGGACGCCCGAGGGTGTCTCACCGTCGACCACGGGAACCCGGAGTCGGATCCACACCTCGACCGGCCCGGGTTGATCCCACGCCCCGTGCGTGAATCGGTGCTCGCACGCATCGGCGTGGAATGCGACGTTGCCCGTCTCCGCCCACGTGACGCGCTGTGCGGGGACACCGTCGGGTGACGACGGTGGAGTGTCGTCTCCACCAGCGGTGTCCGCCGGCAGGGCCATCGCCTCGTTTCGGATCCGCAGGCTGCGTGCTCGCGCCACCTCGGTGTCGCCGTCGGTCAGGCGAGCAGCGACGAGCGACACTCGGCGACCCGGCCGCTCGATCTCGGTGTGCAGCGTCAGCACTCGGCCGACCGGCACGGGGCGGGTCAGCTCGATGGTCAGCCGTGCGACCTGCCAGTCGATCTCGGCGTCGGGGTCGCTGCGTTCGATCGCTCGTGCGAGCAACGCCGACACCGGGCCACCGTGACAGGCGCGGGGGTCCCAGGGCCCACGGGAGAGTTCGGTCGGCACCCAGCGGTCTGTGCCGGCCGTGTCGAAGAGCGCGGTCGCGGTCATCCGCGTTCCAGGGGAAGCAGCGCCTCGGCTGCCTCGGCGAGATGGCTGGTCCACCCGTCGGTGTCCATGGGTTCGGTGATCGGCAGGATCACGAACTTCGAGGTACCGACGTCGACGAACTGTTCGATGAGCCTGGTCATCTCGTCCCACGTCGACGGCACCAGTTCGCTCGGGTCGGCGATGTCGGGGCGGCGTCGGGCGAGCAGGGCCAACAGGCGCTCGGGGACAGGTCCGGTGGCGTAGGGGATGAGGACGCCGTAGTGGTCGTCTTCGATCTCGCGCTCGTGTTCGGCGCACACCTGCTCGATGACGGTCCGCCCCGCCGCAGCATCCGCTGGCGTGACGAAGGACGGCAGCCATCCATCAGCGACACGGCCGATGCGCTTGAGCTCCGACGGTGCGTACCCGCCGAGCCAGACGTCCATCCGCTTGGGCTTCGGCAACACCTGGACGCCGTCGTAGTGATAGCGGTCGCCGTCGTGGGAGAAGGGTTCCCCGGTCCAACACTGACGCATCACCGTCAGCATCTCGTTGAAGATCTTGGCCCGTTCCGATCGTTGGACGCCGAACGCCTGCTGCTCGATCGGGTCGACGGCACCCAGCCCGAACGCGGGGAGCAGACGTCCGCCCGACATCGCGCCGAGCGTCGCCAACGCTTTGGCGAGCACGACTGGATTGCGGCCGGGCAGCACCATGACCGACATCCCGAACTTGAGGCGCTGGGTCCGCCCCGCTCCGTACGCCATCGCGACGAGTGGGTCGGGTGCAGGGCCGCTGATCTTCTCCGAGAGCCAGAGCGAATCGAAGCCGAGGGTTTCCAGACTGTCGACGATCGCTCCGAACTCGGGCCCGTGCGCGGTGGTCGACGTGCCGAGGCCGTACCCGATTCGGACCTTCATCGATTCGACCATCGATTCGACGTTCGCGGGAGTTGGCGGGGACGCGACGCACAGGTCATCGGACGATGGTGCCACAGCACCGTGTGCGCCGTGTCAGTCAGGCGGCGGTGTGGCGGTCGGCGATGCGTGCGCCGGATGCCGTCATCATGGTCCGCACCGTCGCCGGTTCGCGGCGTGCGCGACCGGTCTGGATCCAGCTCGCCATGAAAGCGACGACGATCACCGGCAGCACGATGGCTGCTTGCGGAATGTCGCTCGCAGCGGTGGCCACGAGGGCGACCAACACGGCGATCGACGAGACGACCACGGCGAGCTTCACGGCTGCATTCCAGGCGTTCCGGTTGAGTTCCACATCCACGTTCATAGTCGTCCTGATTCCCCGTTTCCCGCGGAGATACACCTCGTTGCGAAGTTGTCACGTGACCGACGTGTTCGACACGAGACCGCGATGAAGAACATGACGAGACCGTGGACGGTGGATGACGACCAGGTGACGACTCGGCGGCGACTCGACACGGGCGCGTGACGAATATGGTCGGGCCATGACCGATGTCGCCAGCCCGCTCGACCAGTTCCGACTCGATGGATCCGTCGCGATCGTCACCGGTGCGTCATCCGGTCTCGGCGACCACTTCGCCCGAGTTCTGCACGCTGTGGGAGCGACGGTCGTGCTGACCGCTCGGCGCGCCGACCGACTCGAACGGCTGGCCGCCGAACTGCCCGGAGCGGTGTCCATCATCGCCGACGTCTCCGACGAGACCGACCGTGAGCGACTCGTCGCGGAGACCCTCGAGCGATGTGGCCGCGTCGACGTGTTGGTGAACAACGCGGGCGTCGGCGGGACCGTCGCAGTCGAGGCGGAGGGGCTCGACGTGTTCCGCAACGCGATGGAAGTCAACGTGACCGCGCTCTGGCACCTCTCCAAGTTGTGCGCCCCATCGATGATCGAGACCGGCAGCGGGTCGATCGTCAACGTCGCCTCGATGCTCGGACACGTGGGCTCGACCCCGGTGAAGCAGGCGCACTACTGCGCGAGCAAGGGCGCCGTGGTCAACCTGACCCGCGAACTCGCCCTGCAGTGGGCCCGCAAGGGCATCACCGTGAACGCGCTCTGCCCGGGTTGGTTTCCGTCGGAGATGACCGAGGGCATGGACAGCGACGAGAGCAGCCAGCGGTTCATCGCGTCGAACTCGCCGATTCCTCGGATGGGCGAACTCCGCGAGCTCGACGGTGCGTTGCTGCTGCTCGCCTCGCGCGCCGGCTCCTTCCTCACCGGTCAGAGCATCATCGTCGACGGCGGCTGGACCGCCCGCTGACCGGTCGAACCCGACACTCGATCGGACCGTCGACGGTGCCTCCGCGCCCACCTTCTAGGGTGGGGCATCAGGCAACACCAACGCACGAGGAGACAACGGTGAAGAATTTCGTGACCGAGTTCAAGGATTTCATCAACAAGGGCAATCTCGTCGAGCTGGCGGTCGCCTTCGTTCTGGCGCTGTTCTTCGTGCCGATCGTCAATGCGATCGTCGACGGGGTGTTGCTCCAACTCATCGCGGCGATCTTCGGGCAACCGAGCTTCGACTCCATCGGCATCGACGTCGGCGACTCCCGGTTGTACATCGGCACGGTCATCACGGCGATCGTGAACTTCCTCATCGTGGCCTTCGTCTGCTTCCTGATCGTCAAGGCCTACAACAAGATGCAGGACGACGAGGAAGAGGAGTCCGGCCCGAGCGAGGTCGAGCTGCTCACGGAGATCCGCGACTCGCTGCGTTCGCGCTGAGCGCGCTCGAGCCACGGGAATCGGGCCGCGACGCCAACACGGCGCTCGGACCCGCTTCAATGGGGGCATGATCCGCCGTCTGCCCGCTCTCGCGCTGGTCGCGTTGGTGTCGGTCGGCGTTGCGTGTGGCTCCGGCGATGGCAACGACTCCGGCGGAACGATCCCCGAGCCGACACCGGTGCCGACGATCGGCGGCGTCGGCGCGCTTCCGGATCCGGTGACCGCTGATCGGGCACAGATCCTGATGGTGCGCCCGCCGGTCAACGACGACGGCTCGCCGGCGGAGCTGGTCGGGGAAGTCGCTGACGGCAATCGAATCCTGTTGATCGGCGACTCGATCCTGGCATCGACCTCGCGTCGATTCGGCAACAACATGTGCAACGAGCTCGTTCCGCTCGGATGGCAGGTCCTGGTCGAGGCGGAGCCGAGTCGCTTCGTCGATTTCGGCAACCGGGTGCTCGACAAGGTGCTCGACGACGACGTGCCGGTCGAGGAGGACTGGAACGCCGCGGTCGTCCACCTCGGCAGCAACTACGGCGGCGATCCGGTGAAGTACGAAGAGGAGCTGCGCGAGATCCTCGACCGGCTGGCACCGCGGCCGACGCTGCTCCTCACGGTGACGGAGTATCGCGCGGAGTGGTCGGAGGCCAACGAGGTCATCAACCGGCTCGGCGGGGAGTACGACAACGTGACGGTCGTCGACTGGAAGTCCGTCGCCGAGACACCCGGAGTGCTGAGCGGTGACGGACTGCACCCGTCCGACGATGGCCGCCAGGTGCTCGCCGAGGTCGTGGCGGCGTCCGTGGGCCAAGTCGGCGTGGGCGATGGCGAGTGCTTGCGGGCGCAGTTCACCGACGACTCTGCGATCAACGCAGGCAGCGGTTCCAGCACGGGTTCGGGGTCGACCGGGTCCGGCTCGTCCAGCTCGGGGTCCGGCTCCAGCTCCAACAACACCACCACGACGTCGCCGTCGAACGTGACGACCACCAGCGACCCGGGTCCCGTCACGAGCGTCGATCCGGGTGTCACGACGACGACCGCTGGTTCGGGTGGCGGCGAGCCGACGACGCCGACGACGCCGACGACACCGACGACGCCGACGACACCGACGACGCCGACCGTGCCAGCCACAACGGCAGCGCCGCTCTCCGGTGGCGGCAGCGACCCAGGCGAGGGCTGAACGAACACTCGCCGACGTGACGTCGGCAACTGGCAGCGACGGAGCGCGTCGGCGCCTCTAGCCTGGACGGGTGCTTCAAGCCCAGGCGATCTCCGTGGAAGTGGGTGGACGACTCCTCGTCGACTCCGCCAGCTTCACGGTCATGGCGCGAGACAAGGTCGGCATCGTCGGCCGCAACGGTGCGGGCAAGACCAGCCTCTTCAAGGTGCTCGGCGGTGCGAACGAACCCAAGTCGGGCAAGGTGCTGCGCAAGGGGGGCTTCGGCTATCTGCCCCAGGATCCCAAGATCGACTCCGCGCTCGACGGTCGTTCGTGTGTCACGCACGTGCTCTCCGGCCGTGGGATCGACGACGAGGTGACCCGCATCGAGAAGCTGCGCATCGCCATGGAGGAGAATCCCGACGAGCGCAATGTTTCGCGCTACACCGACGCGGAGGAGGCGTTCCGGACCAACGGCGGCTACGGCGCCGAGAGCGAGGCACGGGCGATGGCGGCGGGTCTGGGGATTCCTGATGCCCGGCTCGATCAGCCGATCAGCACGCTGTCGGGTGGCGAGCGCCGCCGCGTCGAACTCGCACGGATCCTGTTCGCCGGGTCCGACGTGCTCTGCCTCGACGAACCCACCAACCACCTCGACGTCGATGCCAAGACCTGGTTGCTCGGGTTCCTGCGCCAGTACAAGGGTGCGTTGCTCGTCATCAGCCACGACCTCGAGCTGCTCGACGAGTCGATCACTCGCGTGATCCACCTCGATCGCGCCAGCGAGACCGACGTCGGCGAGATCTTCGAATACCGCGGCACGTACAGCCAGTACCAGCGGGCGCGCGCCGAGGACGAAGCCCGGCTGGCGAAGAAGGCGACACTGCAGGCCAAGGAGATCGACCGGTTGCAGACCGTCGTCGACCGGTTCGGTGCCAAGGCCACCAAGGCGGCCATGGCGCACAGCGTCGAGAAGCGCATCGCCCGCCTCGAGGGCCAGCGCGTGCGCGGTCCGCAGTCGTCCAAGACGATGACCGTGCGTTTCCCCGACCCGCCGAAGTGCGGCGAGACGGTGATCCGGGCGTCGGGCATGTGCAAGGCCTATGGCGGCCCGACGATCTTCGAGGACATCGATTTCGACCTCGGTCGTGGCGAGCGGCTGCTCGTGCTCGGTCTCAACGGTGCCGGCAAGACGAGCCTGCTGCGCATCCTCGCCGGCGAGACCCAGGCCGACCTCGGCGACTTCGAGTTCGGCTACCAGGTGCACGCGGGCTACTACGCCCAGGAGCACGACAACCTGCGCACCGACGAGTCGCTGCTGACCAACATCCGTGATGCCGTGCCCGATGGGATGAACCTGGGCGAGACCCAATTGCGCGGGCTGCTCGGCATGTTCGGGCTGTCCGGCGACAAGGTGTTCCAGGACTCCGGCACGCTGTCGGGCGGGGAGAAGACCAAGCTCGCGCTGGCGATGCTCATGGTCGGCCGCAACAACCTGCTGCTCCTCGACGAACCGACGAACAACCTCGACCCGCCGTCACGGCAAGCGGTCGCCGATGCGCTCGTCGACTGGCCTGGCGCGATCATCCTCGTCAGCCACGACGAGGACTTCGTCCGCGAGCTCGCTCCCACCAAGGTGCTCCTGATGCCCGACGGCGACGTCGACTACTTCTCCGACGACTGGCTCGACCTCGTTTCCATGAGCTGACCCGATGTGACAGATCGTGCCAGGCACGATCCGTCACATCGTTCGGTTCAGGCGGGGGTGAACGCCGTGGTGGCGTCGGTGCGGAGGCGTTTGTAGTCGACCTTGCCGTTGGCGGCGCGACCGATGCTGTCGACGATCAGGATGCGCTTGGGGGCCTTGTAGGCAGCGAGCTTCGTCTTGACGTGAGCGATCACTGCGTCGGTGTCGACGGTCGCACCTGGGCGGGCCTCGATGACACCGGTCACGGCCTCGCCGAACTTGTCGTCGGGGATGCCGACGGCCACCGCGTCGAGCACGTCGGGGTGCGTCTTCATCGCTTCCTCGACCTCCTCGGGGAAGACCTTCTCGCCACCGGTGTTGATGCAGACCGAGCCGCGCCCGAGAAGGGTGATCTTGCCGTCGGCGTCGACCGTCGCGAAGTCGCCGGGGCAGGAGTAGCGGACCCCGTCGATCACGAAGAACGTGCTGGCCGTCTTGGCCTCGTCCTTGTAGTAGCCGATCGGCTGGCGGCCGCCGACTGCGAGCCGCCCGATCTCTTCTGAACCGGGAGCGAGTGGGCGGTTCAACTCGTCGATCACGATCGTGTCCGGGCTCAACTCGAACTTGGCCGTGTCGGCGGCGGCACCGGCGCCGGAGACCGACGATCCCATGCCGAGTGCCTCGGACGACGAGAACGCGTCCATGAGGAGCATCCCGGGATGGTGGCCGAGCAGGCCCTCCTTGGTCTCCTTGCTCCACATGACGCCCGACGACACGATGCCGAGCAGCGACGTGAGGTCCCAGCGGCCCGGGTTCTCGTCGAGCGTGCGCAGAATCGGCTTGCCGAACGCGTCGCCGACCATCGCCAGGGAGTTGACGCCCTCGCGCTCGATGGTGTCGAGCAGTTCGGCGGGGTCGAACGTGCGGTTGTCGAGCGTGACGATGCAGCCGCCACCGGACAGCGTGCTCAGGCACGGGAAGTTCCCGGTGCCGTGCATCTGCGGGCAGGCGGGGAGGAACCGTGCGCCCGGGCCCTCGAACGTGCCGCGAAGGTCGTCGACGGTGCCGTCGTCGGCAAGCGGGCGGCCGAGCGTGGAGGTGAGTTTCACGGCGAGGTCGTCCTGGCGCCACATGACGCCCTTGGGCATGCCGGTCGTGCCACCCGTGTACAGGAAGTTCAGGTCGTCGCCGCTTCGCCCCCACTCGGGTGCCACCCGGTCGGTCGGGGTGGTGGCGACCTGCTCATAGGAGGTCGCCCAGTCCGGGCACGGTCCAGCGCCGTCGTCGACCCACAGCCAGGACTTCACCTTCGGCAGTTGATCGCGGATCGGGGCGATCGTGTCGGCAAACGAGCCGTGGAACACGATCGCGCCGGCATCCGCGTTGTCCCACAGGTACAGGAGCTCGTCGGCGGTGTAGCGGTAGTTGGTGTTGACGGGGGCGAACGAGCCCTTGAAGGCGGCGAACATCGACTCGGCGTACTCCGGCCCGTTGTACATGTACTGGGCAACCGCCTGCTGGCGTTCGAGCCCGGCATCGAGCAAGTGCCGGGCGACCCCGTCGGCTCGCTGGTCGACCTCGCGCCAGGTCCGCCGGTCGTCGCCGTGGATCAGGCAGGGGGCGTCGGGCAGTTCGTCGGCGACGACTTCCCAGATGTCAGCGAAGTTCCAGTTGCTCATCGCGTGTTCGTATCACCCGATCGTCGCCCCCAGCGAGCCGGACTCGCCCACCGATGAGCGAATCCCCAGCATGCGGTGCGTTCGCTCATCGCAGGGGCTTGTTCGGCGGACGGAGGTGGCTCGTTGGGAGATGGCGCGACCCGGAGGGTTACGGTCGGCGGCATGCGCATTGGATCATTCGGAGGAAGCATCAACGACGGGACGATCGACGACGTGGTCGCCGAGGCCCGACAGGCGGAGGCAGACGGATTCGCGTCCTACTGGATCCCGAACATCTTCGGTCACGACGCGCTGACCGCCCTGGCGATCGTCGGTCGCGAGGTGCCCCGCATCGAAATCGGCACGTCCGTCGTGCCGACGTACCCGCGGCATCCGTCGGCGATCGCCCAGCAGGCACTCACGGTGAGCGCGGCGTCCGGTGGGCGGCTCACGCTCGGCATCGGGCTGAGCCACAAGGTGGTCATCGAGAACATGCTCGGCATGAGCTACGACAAGCCGGTGCGTCACATCCGTGACTACCTGAGCATCCTCGGCCCACTGTCGCGCAACGAGCCCGTCGGCTACCGCGGCGAGGAGTACACGACGAACCTCGCGATCTCGGCCAAGGGCGCACCGCCATTCGGGATCGTCGTCGCCGCGCTCGGCCCGCAGATGTTGAAGGCGACCGCCGAACTCGCGGACGGCACGATCACCTGGTGCACGGGGCCCAAGACGCTGGCCGATCACGTGATCCCGACGATCACCGAGGCCGCCGATGCCGCTGGACGCCCGGCACCGCGCATCATCGTGGGCTTGCCGGTGTGCGTCACCACCGACACCGCTGGAGCGCGTGAGCGCGCCGCCAAGGTGTTCGAGGTGTACGGGCAGCTCCCCAGCTATCGGGCGATGCTCGATCGCGAGGGCGTCGCCGGGCCCGAAGGCATCGCGATCACCGGCACGGAGTCCGAAGTCGTCGAGCGGATCCAGGCGTTGGCCGACCTCGGTGTCACCGAGTTCGCCGGCTCCGAGTTCCCCGGCAACCCCGACGAGGCTGCCGCCACCCGCGCCGCCCTCAAGAAGGCCCTCGCCTGACCGTCCTCGGTGACGCCGTCGCGGCGTTCACCCGTGGTGATGAGCGAATGCACCGCCGGCGGTGCGTTCGCTCATCGCTCGATGGGTAGGAGTGTGGGCTCGCTTCAGCGGAGGGTGACCGGCATGGAGGCGGCGGCGCGGACGTCGGCGTAGAAGTCGTTGCCCTTGTCGTCGACGACGATGAAGGCGGGGAAGTCCTCGACTTCGATCTTCCAGATGGCTTCCATCCCGAGTTCGGGGTACTCGAGCACCTCGACCTTGCGGATGTTGTCGAGGGCGAGACGGGCAGCGGGCCCGCAGATCGAGCCGAGATAGAACCCGCCGTTGGCCTCGCACGAGTCGGTGACCTGTTTGGAGCGGTTGCCCTTGGCGAGCATGATCATCGAGCCGCGGGCGTTCTGGAACTGCTCGACGTAGCTGTCCATGCGGCCGGCGGTCGTCGGCCCGAACGAGCCTGACGCGTACCCTTCCGGCGTCTTCGCCGGACCCGCGTAGTACACCGCGTGGTCCTTGAGGTACTGCGGCATCTCCTCGCCGGCATCGAGGCGTTCCTTGATCTTGGCGTGGGCGATGTCGCGGCCGACGACCATCGGGCCGGTCAGCATCACGCGCGTGGTCACGGGGAAGTTCGACAGTTCGGCGAGGATCTCGTCCATCGGCCGGTTGAGGTCGATGCGCACCGGCTCGGCCTCGTCGAGGTGCTCCTCGCTGACCTCGGGAAGGAACCGGGCGGGATCGCGTTCGAGCTGCTCCAGGAAGATGCCGTCCTTGGTGATCTTGCCCATCGCCTGGCGGTCGGCCGAGCAGGACACCGCGATGCCGACGGGGCACGACGCGCCATGGCGGGGGAGGCGGATCACGCGGACGTCGTGACAGAAGTACTTGCCGCCGAACTGGGCGCCGATGCCGGTCGTCTGGGACAGCTTCAACACCTGCTGTTCGAGTTCGAGGTCGCGGAATCCGTGCCCATCGGCCGACCCGCTGGTGGGGAGGCTGTCGAGGTAGTGCGTCGAGGCGAGCTTGGCGGTCTCGACCGCGAACTCGGCGGACGTGCCGCCGATGACGACCGCGAGGTGGTACGGAGGGCATGCCGACGTGCCGAGCGACTGCATCTTGTCGAAGATCCACGGCAGCAGCGTGGCCTCGTTCAGCAGCGCCTTGGTCTCCTGGTACAGGTACGACTTGTTCGCCGAGCCGCCCCCCTTGGCCATGAACAGGAACTTGTAGGCGTCGCCGTCGATCGCGGTGATCTTGATCTCGGCGGGGAGGTTCGTGCCGGTGTTCTTCTCGGTGTACATGTCGAGCGGCGCCATCTGCGAGTAGCGCAGGTTCGACGTCTGGTACGTGTCGTAGATCCCCTGCGCGATCGCCGTCTCGTCGCCGCCTCCGGTGAACACGTACTGGCCGCGCTTGCCCTTGACGATGGCGGTCCCCGTGTCCTGACACATCGGGAGCACACCGCCGGCCGCGATCGTGGCGTTCTTCAACAGGTCGAGTGCGACGAACCGGTCGTTGTCGGATGCCTCGGGGTCGTCGAGGATGTTGCGCAGCTGCTGCAGGTGGGTCGGACGCAGGAAGTGGGCGATGTCGTGCATCGCCTCGGCGGTCAGACGTCGGATCGCCTCGGGCTCGACCTTCAAGAACGTGCCTTCGGGGGTCTCGAAGGTCGACACACCCTCGGTCGACACGAGCCGGTACTCGGTGTCGTCGGGACCCAACGGCAGCAGATCGGTGTACGAGAACTCGGGGACGTCAGCCATGCCCCCGAGCCTATGGCTGACGGACACGCCCGACGAAGGCCGTGCTGGTGGTTCGTGAACCCGTGGCGCCCGACGTCGGTCACGAGCCACGACCAGTGGGGCGACCCGGTCGAGTCGTCAGCGAGACATGAAGCCGACATCGTCGGGGATGACGACGGTCTCGTTGGTGAGCATGTCACCTCCGCGGAACACCGACTCGAGAAACGCGATCGCGAACGTGTTGGTGAGCTCGTCGACCCGGTCGATGTCCATGGCGTCCTCGCTGCACGCGACGTCGGCACGATCGTTGATCGTGTCGGCGATCGCTTCTGGCACCTCGGTGTCGAGCGTCGGCAGGAACTCCTGGTACGAACACAGATCCGTGAAGCTCTCGTGGCGGGCGTCGACGAGCTCGGCAACGTAGAGGGGCTCGCTGCTGCTGTGGTCCCAGATGCGGGTGACGTTCGGATCGATCGGCGTGCTCTCGTCGGCGGTGCCGACCATCACCAGGGTCGGCACCGAGATGGCTTCGAGGTCGGCGTCACTCATCAACCGTCCGGAATCGTCGCCGGTGGCAGGGGCCAACGGAATGATCGCATCGACGCGAGGATCGGCGGCGAACGTGCCGAGATCGTTGCTGTACCCACCGGCCATCGCCAACGAGGTGAACCCGCCGAAGGAGTGGCCCGTGACGGCGATCTCCTCCGGATCGACGCTGGCCACGAACGCGCCGGTCTCCACGTTGGTGGGATCGAGCATGGCGTTGATCACGGCCTCGACGTCGTTCGGGCGGTTGAGCGCGTTGACAGCGAAGTCCACCTGGGTGCCAACGAGTTGGTCGACGGCGGTGTTGCCGGTGTGGTCGGGTGCGACGACGATGTATCCGTGGCTGGCGATCGCCTCCGTGTACGACGACGCGATGTAGCGCAGCCCGCCGCTGCCGTGGGAGTAGACGACGAGCGGAAACGGTCCGTCGGTGGCGATCTGGGACGCATCGGCGCCGACGGCAGCGGGTGACTCGTAGTACACGCCCGGAATGAGCGTGTACTGATGCAGGGGAGCATCACCGGCATCGTCAATCGGGAACCACACGTCGACGGTCAGGGGCCGGTCGGTGTCGGCACCGATCGTGAGGGTGGACACGCCGATGTCGTAGGGCCCGCTGTCGACGGTCTCGAATTCGGCGAGCATCGCCTCGGTCGTCGGCGGGGCGGTCTCGGCGGGCGCCTCGGTGGTCGGGGCCACGGTGTCGGCGGTGTCGGCGGTGGTGTCGACCGGCGCGTCGGTGGTGTCTGTCGGCGCGTCGGTCGTCCCGGTGTCGTCAGTCGGTTCGGCGTCGTCACTGCCGCCGCATGCGGCGAGGACCAGCGCGGCGGCAGCGGACAGGGCGAGGAGTCGTGAGCGCACGCCGCAAGGTAACGACCAGATCGCTCGCCACGCAAACCGGCAGGCCACGCCGGATCGGTCGTGGCGGCTCAGTCGGTGTGGTCCTGCATGATGCGCGGCGGACGGAGTCGCTGACTGAGGCCGGAGCCGATGAGGGCGACGATGCCGACCAGTGCGGGGATCACGACGACGACGGCGGCGATCGACCACCAGGGCACCTCGGTGGGTGTGTCGATCGTGCGCTGCACCGCCCAGACCGGCAGGAGGCCCGTCGGGACCCCGATGACGCCGCCAGTGACCGCGAGCAGGGTGGCGGTGGTCGCCGAGCGTCGTCGGAGGGTGGCCGGCGACGCCCCCACGGCGATGAGCGTGTTGCGCTCGTCGCGGCTCTCTGCTGCGGCGAGTGAGAGCCCGATCGCGATGACGATCAGCACCAGGACGAGCGCTGCAGCTGCGATCGCGGCCTGGACGAGCGCCTTCGATGGCGTGTAGCTGACGTACTGGTAGTCGATCCAGAAGCCCTGCTGCCCGGAGTCCGGGTAGGCCGCGGTCTCGTCGCCCACGATCCAGGAGTCGGTGTTCGGTTGATCGGCGAAGCGGATCGAGTCGAGGTCCCGTCGCTGCGCCGCGGTCAGGTCGTCGTCGGTGGTGAAGCGGATGCCGACCGGGATCACACCGAGCCCGAGTTCTCGGGCCGCGTCTGCGGTCATGAGAAGCCCGCCCACCCCGTCGCGAGTTTCGTAGGGATCGCGGAACGAGCCGACCTCGAGATCGATCGCCTGGCCCGCTCCGACGATCACGACGGGCTGCGTGGGCGGTGGGCCGATCGGTTGGCCGTCGTCGACGTAGAACCCCCACATCGTCAGTGCCCCCAGCTCGTCGAGTGCGGCACGGTCGGTGTCGGACAGGCCCATGATGTCGAGCAGGCGGTCGTCGGCCACGGTGACCTCGGGAGCCGTGAGGATGGGGATGTACATCTGCTCCTGTTCGTTCGCGATGTACCTCGCGTCGAGTTCCTCGTTCGAAGGTGGTTCGAGGTCGATGCCGTACACGAGCGACTCTTCGCTCGGCCCGGTGATCCCGCGCACGGCCTGGAGCACCGAGGGGTCGAGCGTCGCCGCGGAGCCACCGCTGGTGTTCTGGATGCGCACCTCGTTGCGGGGCATGTCCGTCCGTTCGCCACTGCTCGTGTCGTCGATCGCCCCGGCCAGGGTGCCGGCGGCGACGGCAAACGCGCAGGCGACACCGATCGCGGTGACGACGGCGGCCGAGCGCCAGCGCGTCCGGTGCAGCGACCGTCCGGACAGTCGCCACGACGCGCCGAGCCGGGCTGCCACCGCGGTCGTTGCACTCACGGCGATCGGTGAGGCCAGGCACATGCCGACCAGCACGCCGACACCGCCGAGGACGGCGACCATCGCGAACAGGTTCTCGTCGCCGTTGGTGCCGTCGCGTCCGGCCGCAGCGGCGACCGTGAGCAGGAAGATGCCGGCGGCGAAGCACGCCAGTCCGATGGTGACCGTCCGCGCCTTGACGGGACGGATCGGTCGACGCCCGGCGAGTGCCTGGAGCACCGAGGTGTTCGCCAGGCTCCGGGAGGGAACGAGCGCGGCGATCGTCGCCGCTGCGGATCCCGTGAGGAACAGAATGGCCATGTCGCTCGGGCGAATCGTCGTGTTCGTCCACGAACGCCCGGCGATCCGCTCGATCAGTGGCGCCGTGAGCACGAACACACCGATGCCGAGGGTGATTCCGGCCAGTGAACCGATGATGCCCGACCAGGTGCCCTGGAGCGCCAGCGTCCGGCGGATCAGTCCCGGCGATGCGCCGTTGGCGGCGAGTTGGCCCACGGTCGCCAGTTGACGCCTGGCGCTCGTCGCGAACGCGGCGGCGATGATCACGCCGAGTGCGGCGAGCAGCAGGACCCCGATCACCCAGCCCCACGCGAGTGTCTGGGTGTCGGGTCCCAGGGCCCCCTGGCTGCCGGAGGAGTACCAGCCGCTGTCGCGCAGTTGGACGCTCATCCGGTTCAGTTGGTCCGGGGTCAGCGAACTGGCCGCACTGGCGTCCTGGAGGAACCGGTTGGCATCGACCCCGTCGGGCAGGTCGATCAGCGTCGTGATCGCAGCACCGCGGAGCGTCTCGATGTCGAGCTGTCCGAACAGCATCAGCGGACGCTTGTGGTCGTCGGCAGTGCGCCCGATGCCGACCACGCGGACGGTCATGTCCGGGCGTTCGAGGCGCAGCTCGTCACCGACGCCGACCGACAGTTCGTCGGCGACCGCTGACGCGAGCAGGACCTCGTTCTCGGTCGTCGGCAGTCGGCCGTGGTCGACCTCGATGATCCCCTGGGTGATCGGTGACGCGGGATCGAACGCGGTCGCGGTGACGAACAGCGCGGTGCCCTCGACCGGCGTCACGTTCGTGTACGTGGTGGTGATCTGTGTGGTGGTCGAACCGGCTGGGAGCAGGTTGCGATCGGCCGAGAGATCGACGTCCTGCCGGGCGAGGACGGGGTCGGGTTCGAGATACTGCGTGAGCGCGACATCGGCGGTGCCGTGGCTGCGGGCGAAGGCTGCGGCCGGGGTGTCCGAGCGAACCAGGATGGCGCCCATCGTCATCGCGAGCACCGGAACGAACACGAGCAGCGCCACGAGCGCGGTGCGCCCAGGTCGGCGACGGACCTCGCGGCGGGCGAGCCGAGCCGCGAACCGCCACGACGATGGCGACATCCAGGCCCGCTCCGGCGAGCCACCGAGGGGTTCGGTGGTCGCCGACGCGGGTCGTTCGTCGAGGATCGTCACGCCCCGACCTCGTCGGCTGATGCCATGTCGGTCGTGTCACCGGAGTCGTCCACGACGCGGCCGTCGCGAAGGAACACCGTACGGTCGGCCCAGGACGCGAGCCGGGGCTCGTGGGTGACCATGATCACCGTCGTGCCGTGGTCTCGCGTGAGACCAGCGAGCAGTGACACGATCTCGTCGCTGGAGATCGTGTCGAGCGCACCGGTGGGTTCGTCGGCCAGGAGCAGGCGGCGCTCGCCGACGACCGCGCGGGCGATGGCGATCCGTTGACGCTGGCCACCGGAGAAGTCGTCGGGGTAGCGATCGACATGGTGGTCGAGGTCGACGCGTCGCAGCATGTCGGCGGCCCGGGTTCTCGCCGTCTTGGTGGCGACGCCATCGAGTTCGAGCGGGAGCATCACGTTCTCGATCGCGGTGAGCGCGGGGATGAGGTTGAGCTGTTGGAACACGTAGCCGACGTGGCGGCGCCGGAGTTCGGCGTGTTCCGCTGCGGACATCGTGGACACGTCGACACCGCCGACCAGCACCCGGCCGGCGTTGGGCCGCTCGAGCGCCCCAGCGAGGTGCAGCAGCGTCGACTTGCCGCAGCCGGACGGACCCATGATCGCGCTGAACTGCCCGGCGGGAAACGAGAGCGACACGTCGGTGAGGGCGCGTACCTCGGTGGCGCCGGCACCGAAACTCTTGACGATGTCGCGGAACTCGAGCATCGGTGTGTCGGCATCTCGGGAGACCGGCGACGGGGTGATCTGGAGGTTGGTCATGGGGGTCACTTCCTGGTCGATTCGGTCGATGTGGGCGTTGCGGTCGATGTTGCGGGCCGTGCGGTTCGCAGCAGCCGGGCTTCGCAGAGGTCGAGCCACCGCAGGTCGGCTTCGGCTCGGACGATCAGGGCGTCGGCGACGAGTGCGGCTGCGAGACCCTCATGAACGTCGCCGGGCGTCGCGTCGACGGTGCGAGACTGTCGGCGCCGTCGCTGCAGCAGTGTCGTGAGTGCGGTGCGATGTCTGGTGATCACGTCGAGCCCGTGGTCGGGCCCGAGTTCGATGGCCATCAGCATCTTGAGCATCAGCTCGTCGCGCGGCGGGGGATCTTCGACCGGGACGGCGTCCCACCAGGCTCCCAGTTCGTCGACGCCGGCGAGGGTGATCGAGTAGCGCTTCTGGTCGCCGCTCTCGTCGATGTCGATCAGCCCGTCGCGGCCGAGCCGATCGAGGGTGGTGTAGATCTGCCCGACGTTGATCGTCCAGACGCCACCGGTGGCCGCCTCGAACTCGGTCTTCAGTTGATACCCGTAGCGAGGTCCCTCGCGAAGCAACGCCAGAAGTCCTTCACGTACTGCCATGGATACTCAGTATGCATACTCGGTATGCATCGCGCATCCCCTGCGATAAGAATCGCCAGGAGCGACCGTGGGCGAGTGCGTCGTCGCTGTTCAGAAC
>JBAWHL010000219.1:0-3064 GCA_049593815.1 Ilumatobacteraceae bacterium
CAGGACCATGCGGGCGATCTCGTCGGTCAACCCCAGTCGTTCCCGGTCGAGACGACCGCCTACCGCTACACCGGCGGCCACGACTACGACCTGAACGAGCGCGGCGAGTTGTACGACCTCGATGGTGACGGCGCCATCGACCTCGTGGTACCCGGCGCCCGTGGCGGCGTCAACGTCATCTACGGCAATGGTGACGGCACGTTCGGCGCCCCGGTCACGGTGAACGTCCTGCCGAACATGACGCCCGAGGGGGGATGGACCGACGCCGCGGCGACTCGCGGCCAGTTCCAGACGACCGTCGCACTCGCCGTCACCGATGTCGACGACGACGGGCGCGGCGACATCGTGGCGGCCACCGTCGGCACAGGGGAATGGGCAGCACGGGGCCGCAATCACAGCACGGTGGCCGTCGTGTCGGCCACGGGGCCTCGGCAGTTCGCGAGCGCTGAGGTCACACCGACACTTCCTGGAACGGACTAGACCCGTGCGTTCGACAAGCGGTACACGCATCTCGTCGACTGGAACGGTGACGACCGCGATGACGTGTTGATCCTCGGCAGGGCCGACGACCCGTCCACGCCCGCGACGACCGTGGTCACCGGGCTGGTGATGCGACCGGGCGCTCCCGGTGGTTTCGGGCCGGTCGAGTGGATCGGTCCACTCCCGGCACAGTGCATCGTCGGTACGTACATCGCCGCGTCGGCGATCGCCGACATCGACGGCGACGGCTCGCTCGACGTGGTCTGCGGCGACAGTCGCATGTACGTCTTGTTCGGTGACGGAAACGGCGGCCTCGAGCCAGCGCTCGACCTCGGCTTTCTCGACACCGACAGCTCGTACGCCGAATACGGCGACGCCCATGAGTTCTCGGTCGTCGACCTCGACGGCGACGACCTCCTCGACGTCGTGTACGTGGCGCGCCTGCAGACTGGCGTCGCGGGAGATCCGCCACGGCAGGCAGGGAATCTGATCATCGGATGGTCGCGACAGACCGAGGTGGGCGGTGAGCCAGCCATGGCGCCGGTCGCGACCGTGCACGAGGCCTCTCCGGCGACGAGTACCTCGGCGAACGTGTGGTTCCAGGCCCGGCCGGTGATTGCCGACCTGACTGGTGACGGCAAGGTCGACGTGGCGATCGTGGGCACCACCGCTGATGACCGATTGACGGTGTTCCGCAACGAGACCGTGACCGCCGGCGACCCGGTGATGACGCGCGCTGGGCAGAACGATGTGTTCACCCGCGACGATCCCGACGAGGTCGCCGATGTCTTCTATCCCTACCTCGCTGGACTCGACGCCGACGCCGACGGTGACGTCGACATGGTCGCCAGTGTCAGCATCTGGTACGGCTACGCGGGGCCGACCGGCTGGACGAATGTGCTGCTGCGCAACGATGGCACCGGCACGTTCACCCCCGAGGCGCTCCCGGGGAGCGACGGGCTTCCCGATCCGGTTGCCATCGACATCGACGACGACGGCAACACCGACCTCGCATGGCCGAGTGCTGCGCGCGGTGTCGAGATTCGTCGCGGGCGCGACGACGGCAGCTTCGCGCTGCCGGTCAGCATTCCGGTCGCTGACCGAAGTGTCGATTGGGTGGATTTCACCGACGTCGATGACGACGGTCTCGTCGATCTGGTCGCCGCGCGCAACTTGTATGGCGCCGACACGGTTCCGTACCCGACGTTGGTCGTCGCCCGCAACACGTCGACCGGTCTGGAGGGCGCTCCCGATCTCGTGGTCGACGAGGTCGCGAGTTTCCCGACGCGCGTCGAGGTGACCGTCGCCAACCGCGGTGCTTCGGTGGTCGAAGACGGATTCACGACGTCGTTGTGGTTGTCCGTGGACGATGTGTGGGACATCGACGACGTCTTGCTCGGCGAGGTCGACCACATGGACACGTTGCTCCCGGGGGCCACATCGACGGCCGCGCTGACGGCGCAGCTGCTCCCGGTGGTCGCCGGCGCGCAGCATCTGATCGCCCGCACCGATCCGCGCCGAGTGGTGGTCGAGAGCGACGAGAACAACAACGTCGGGTCGACGGAGGTCAGCCTCGCGGTGCCTGAGCTGGTGATCGGCGGCAGCGATCTCTCGGTGACGCCGACCGCGACGCGACCAGGTGTCGCACGACTTGCGGCGAGCGCGGTGCCCGTTCGGATCACGGTGGGCGGTGCGACGGGCATCGTCACGACCGGCGGTCCGGATCGGGTGCCGACGCGCACTGCCGCCGCGGTGATGCTCGCCGGGCCAGGTTCGTTCGTGCTGCCGGCGCATGCCGCCGACAGCTACCTGCGCGTGGAAGGGTCGGGATCGGTGGCGTTGTCAGCGGTGGCGTTGCCGTTCGGTGTCGCACGGGTGGCGCCGCGCGTCGTCGGCCGCACCGGCGACGCGACGCTGTTGATCTCCGGGGTCGTGCTCGATGCGTCGATGACCGTCGAACTCGTGAAGGGGGCGACGCGGATCGCCGCCTCGTCGGTGATCGCGGTCGGCGACGATCTTGCGGCGACGATGCCGATGAGCGGTGCCGTCCTCGGCGCGTACGACCTCGTCGTGACCGACGGCGCGGAGTCGTCCACGCTGTCCGGCGCGGTGAACGTGCAGTCGCCGTCGGCGACGATCGGTGACGGCGACGTGAACCAGCTCGTGCTGTCGACGTTCGCTCCGACCCGCGTGCTCGGGGGGTCCGCCTACGACTACATCATCACCTATGCCAACCGCGGCCTCACCGACATCGTGGCGCCGTTCCTCGAGGTGCATGTCGATGCGGCGCAGGAACCGGCGGGATCGGTCTACGACTTCGACCAGCCCTTCTTCGTCGTGCCCGAGGTGATCGGCGCGCCCGCCGGCGTACTGCCCCCCGGTTCGACCGGGCGGATCAGGATTCCGTTCCTGCCCAGTTCGAGTTACGGGTTCTCGCTCGAGGTCTACAGCGCGCAGACATCGCTGCCGCACGACTGGGAGCAGGAGCTTGCTGACGATCCCGCCGGGGCACTGACCCAGGATGAGTACGACTCCGTGCTCGCGGAGCTCGCGGAACTGGCCGGCACCACGAGCGGGTCGTACG
>JBAWHL010000220.1:0-7276 GCA_049593815.1 Ilumatobacteraceae bacterium
GTCGACGGTCGCATGATCGAGAACCTCCACGTCGACAACGCCCGTCGCGTGCTCGCCACCGCGCAGGCCATCGCCGCCCTCGGCTGACCCCTCACCATCACGTTTGGACCTGACCCAAACGTGACCCGTCGGCGCAACCGTTACATCAGGGGTCAGACCCCTGATGTAACGCTGGCAAGGATCTCGTCGAACGCGGCGTCGGCGTAGGCGATCATCTCGTCGTCGGTGCGGTCCTGAATCGGGTGGGGTGTGAACACCCTGGCGACGGTCGAGAAGCCGAGCGACGCCGACTGGGCGATGGCCGCGTCGACGAATTGAGACGACGCGACGAACACGCCAGGGATTCCTCGCAGTTCGAGTTCGCTGATGTCATGCACACTGCACGACGTGCAACTGCCTCAATCGGCGAGCGCCTCGATGACCACCTGACACTCGACGGCGATCTCGTGGCGCAGGTCGACGGGGGCAGGCTTCGTGAAGGTCGGTTTGCGGTAGCGCTTGACGTTGGCGCCGACCCCGGTCAACCGGTCCTCGAGACGATCGAGGAAGACATCGCCGCGAGGTTTGGAGATGTCGAGCAGGCCGACGGTCAGACCGCTCAACGACGCCGGCCGAGCAACCCGCTCGCGTTCGGCGACCGTGCGTTCTCCGGTTGGGTCGAGGATCGTTCGCGTCGCGCTCATGATGTCGTCAGTATGTCACCGCTCGTGTCACGGGCTTCGAGCCGACGTCACCGTTTGCCCAACCGCCGATGATCTCGGAGAACAGTCCGGCACCTCCGCCGGCGTAGGCGAGCATCAGACCACCCGGGCGGAACTTGGGCAGCGACGGTGCGTCCGCGAAGGACTCGGGGAGTCCTTCGGCGACGCCGTCGGCACCTCGAATCAACTCCGCCCCCGGACGATTCAGGTGCTCGGAGATCCCGGCGACGATCCGTTCCCGTCCCCAGCCGGCGTCGGCGAAGACCCGGGCGTGTTCGGGGCCCATCACCAGGATCGCGTCGAACCCGAGGACGAGCTTCGGGTGGTGGAGCGCCTGCAGCGACAGTGCCAGCGACCGGGCGAGCGAGTCGGGCTCCCGCGAGAGTTGGTCGACGACGCAGCGCGTGCCCTCACCGGCGAAGACGGTGAGCGCGTCGACACCCGGATCGATGCCGTGTTCGACCGCCAACGTTCCGTAGGGCGACTCGACGTCGTTCTCCGCGAAGCAGAACCCGATCTTGCCTGGGCTTCCGTGTGCGGCTCGGTCGACCTCACCGGGACGTCCGCCTCCGACGTTGCGGATCACGAGCTGGAGCGCCCTGCCGATGGTCGAGTTCGCCCGGTTCCCCTGGCCGAGCGCGTTGCCGCCCGAGTTCATTCCGATCGCCCGGGTTCCGGGACCGCTGCACACGATGATCGGCCCGACGGGCATCGTCGTCGCGAGGAGACCGTGCATGTTGAACTGGTCGTTGCAGACGGCCTCGACGGCCGTGAGCACCCACGGCATGTACTCGGGGAGACATCCGGCCATGACGGCCGCGATCGCCACCTTCTCGACGGTGACATCGACCAGGTCGGGAGGCACGGTGGCCACCACGTCGCCGGGTGAGCGCGACGTGCCCGTCAACATGCGCATCACGCGTTGCTCCGTCGGTGGAACGACCGGGAGTCCATCGGTCCACCCACGAGCGAACATCATCTCGATCTCGTCCTCGGCCGCGGCGACGTCGATGCGTCGCGACGCGAGCACCGTGGCACCGAACAGGACGTTGAGTGCGTCGATCCGGTCCGGGTCGACGCTCATCGACCCGCATCCTGGTCGCATCGGGGGCAGGTCGGGCCCCAAGTCGTCGATTCCGGTGATGCGCTGCCACTCGTCACGGTGCCACCCGACGGTTCGTTCGACCTCCACGCCGTTGGACACACGGATGACCGTCGGGACGGTTTCGATCTCGTGGTGCCAACTCACCGCGAGGTCGGTGTCGTGGATCGGCGAGCGGCCGTCCGGGAAGGTCGGGTCGTCTTGGGTGTACACGGTCAGGTCGGTCACGGCGTCGAGTTGAGCGAGGACCGGTTCGACGAGGTGGCAGGTCGCGCATTCATCCTTGACGATGACGACGACGCCATCAGGGAGCGCCGGAGCGGACGAAGTGTCGGACATGCGCGGACCGTAGCAAGTGTGTGGGCGACCGGTCGGGGTCGGGTGATGGGAACGCCAGATGGTGGTGGCGTCGTCGGCGTGTCGTTGCGACACACGTCACGATCGCAGGGTTGGGCACGACTTCGGAAAGGATCTATCGTGCATTCATCGGGGGTTCATTGAGGTCAGATGTCGCCGCGGGTGACATGACGGTCACCTTTCATGGTGTCCGTGGTTCCACCCCCTGTTGCGGCGACGAGATCGCGAGGTACGGCGGCAACACCTCGTGTGTGGCGCTCGACATCCCGGGTCACGATCCGATCCTCTTCGACCTCGGCACCGGACTGCGGTACTTCGGTCAGGCGCACCCGGCCGATCGGCCGTTCACGGGTTCGTGCCTGCTGAGCCACCTCCACTGGGACCACATTCAGGGCCTGCCGTTCTTCAAACCGATCCTGCGCGAGGGCGCGGACGTGACGATCTACGCGCCCGAACAGGCGGGGGCGTCGGTGGCCGACGTGTTCGCGGACACGATCAAGCCTCCGTTGTTCCCGATCCACTTCTCGATGTTCCCCGGCACCGTGAGCTTCCGAGAGGTCGGCGACGAGGAGTTCGCGATCGGCGACGCAACCGTGACGGCTCGCTTCATCCCACACGTCGGCTGCACACTCGGGTACCGAGTCGAGTGGAACGGGCTGTCCGTGGTCTACATCAGCGATCACCAGATGCCCGAGGACGGTACGTACTCCGCCTGGCCTGGCGTGTTCGAACTGTGCGATGGCGCCGATCTGCTGATTCACGACGCGCAGTACACCGAGCAGGAGTTCCAGCACAAGGCGACCTGGGGTCACTGCACCCCCGAGTACGCCGTGTGGTTGGCGGCGACCGCTGGCGTCAAGCGCCTCGCGCTGTTCCATCACGACCCGGCGCACGACGACGACCAGCTCGACGAGATGCTCGGCTCGGCGATCGAGTGCGCCGACCGTCTCGGCGTCGATGCGTTCGCGGCTCGTGAACGCATGACCGTGTCGGTCTGACGGGTCGCGGCGTGGACGCGGTCGCGTTCGTCGCGTCGCTCGTGCTCGGTGGCGTCTTCCTCGTCGCTGGGGCGTCCAAGATCGCGATGGGTGAGAACTGGTCGCGTCAGGCGCGCGATCTCGGGGCGCCGTCGGTGGTCATCCCCATGGTGCCGTGGGCCGAGATCGTGATCGGTGCGCTGCTCATCAGCCAGGTGGCGAGGTCGGTCGTCGCGGTGGCAGCGATTGCGATGCTCGTCGTCTTCACCGCGTTGATCCTGCTGCGTTTGTCGCAGGGCAAGCGTCCTGCCTGTGCGTGTTTCGGTGCGTGGTCAGCTGCGCCGATCGGGCCCCGTGACGTCGTCCGCAACCTCGCGTTCATCGCGCTGGCCGTCCTCGTCCTCGTCGTCTGACCACCGACACGATCTGGCGCGCTCGGGCCGGCGACAGCCGGGAGTGGATCAGGTGGTCGCGAGGACGAAGGCGAGGGTCCGCGCTTCGTCGCGCCAGGCGTCGTAGCGGCCGGTCGGGCCGCCGTGACCAGCACCGAGTTCGGTGCGCATCACGATCGGCGCGGAGCCCGTCGAGACGTCGCGGAGCTTGGCTGCCCATTTGGCCGGTTCGTGAACACTGACCCGCGGGTCGTTCAATCCGGCGGTGATGTACACCGCCGGATAGTCGGCCTCGACGGTGTTGTCGTAGGGCGAGTAGCCGAGGATGTAGGACGCATACGGCTCGCTTCGGGGATCGCCCCACTCCTCCCATTCGGTGACGGTGAGCGGCAGTGTCGGGTCGCTCATCGTGGAGACGACATCGACGAAGGGCACCTCGGCGACCACACTGCAGAACAGCTCGGGGCGTCGCGTCATGCACGCTGCGACGAGGAGTCCACCGGCAGACCCGCCCCGTATCGCGAGGCGACCGGGAGCGACGATGCCGAGACCGACGAGATGGTCGCCGCACGCGATCGTGTCGTCGAACGTGTTCGCCTTCGACAGCAACTTGCCGTCGAGGTACCACTCGCGGCCGAGCTCGCCTCCGCCGCGGGGGTGCGCGAGCGCCCACACGTACCCGCGATCGAGCAGCGAGAGCCGCGCCACGGAGAACCACGGCGGCACCGACGCCTCGTAGGCGCCGTAGCCGTAGAGGATGCCCGGCGCGGTGCCGTCGAGTGGTGTGTCGACGTGATGGACGATGTCGAACGGGACGAGCACACCGTCGTCAGCGGTGGCCCAGAGCCGGCGGGACCGGTACTGCTCGATGTCGACGTTGGGCGTGGGGATCTGTCGTAGGAGCGTGCGCTCGCCGGACGCGACGTGCTCCTCGTACAACGCCGTCGGCGCGGTCAGTGACTGCACGGTGAACCGGAGGACGTCGGTCGTCCACTCCGGGTTCGACGACGGTTCGACGTCGTGCGGCTCGACGCCCAGGTCGATGATGCGCTCGCTGCGGTCCTTGAACAGCACCCGCAAGCGTGGCTGGGCATCGACCCACTCGTGGATGACCAGGTGGCCTGCGAAGGCGTCGGCGCCGAGGATGCGGCACCCTGGTTCGTGGGCCACCAGCTCGCTCCAGGACGCGGGATCGCTCAGGTCGGCGGCCCCGTCGGCGATCAACAGGCGGAAGTCGACGGCCTCGTCGTTGGTGTGCATGACGAACGAGTCGCCCCAATGGTCGATGCCGTATTCGATGTCGTCTCGTCGGGCGAGAACGACAGCCGGAGGATCGGTCGGGGTGTCCGTCGAGATCAGACGAACCTCGGCGCTCGTGCGGCTTGCCGAGTGGATGACGATCCAGTCGTCCGAGCGCGTGGACCCGATGGCGACATAGAACCGTTCGTCGGTCTCGTCGAACACGACCACGTCGTCCGTGGCGGCCGTCCCGATGCGGTGGCGCCAGACCGTTGCGGGTCGTTCCTGCGGGTCCGGGGTCACGTAGAAGAGATACTGCCCGTCGCGCGACCACGCGGTTCCCGCGCTGCTGGTGTCCTCGATGCGGTCGCCGAGGTCGACGCCGGAGGTCAGGTCTCGGATGTGCAACGTGTAGTGCTCGTCGCCGGCGGTGTCCATCGACCAGGCCAGGAATCGGTGATCGGTCGACGTGTCGAACGCGCCGAGTTCGAAGTAGTCGTGCCCGTCGGCCTCGACGTTCTCGTCGAGCAACACGTGCGTGGAGGCCTCGGCGATCGATGGTCCGCGGTGATGGATCGGGTAGTTCTGCCCCTCGGTGGTGCTCGTGACGTACCACCACTGCCCGAACCGGACCGGCGTCGACATGTCGGTCTCCTGCACACGCGATCGGATCTCGCCGAAGATCGCCTCGATCGTGTCGTGGTGGGGCTCGAAGAACTGGTCCGCGGCGCGGTTCTCGGCCTCGAGGTAGGCGAGCAGTTCCGGGTCGTCGACGTCGCGCATCCATGCGTACGGGTCGCTGACGTCACCGGTCGGGCGATGCCAGGTGTGGTCGCGGTGCGGGGCACTCGGCCGAACCGGGGCGGTGTGGGGTGCGGTTGAGGATGGAGTCGCAGCTTCTTCGTTCACGGTGGCGCCAATGTAGACAGCCAGCGGTACCGTTCGGCCACGATGCGAGTCTGGATCGACCAAGACCTGTGCACGGGCGATGGCATCTGCCTCGACCACTGCCCCGACGTCTTCGTGCAACTGGAAGACGGCATCGCCTACGTCGCCGAAGACGGCCAGGCGCTCAACGATCCGGGTGGATCGGGCAGCCTCGCTGCGGTCCCGCCTCGTCACATGTCGCTCGTCATCCACGCCGCCGAGGCATGCCCGGGCGAGTGCATCTTCATCGAGGTCGACGCCCCCGAGGTGCTCGATCCCGACGACCTGTCCGATCTCGTCGACGACGCTGCCGCCGCCTGAACTCTGGTCGAGCGCCGACTCGCCCGCAGCTGCGAGTGAGCGAACGCCAGCGAGCGAACGGTCAGACGCCGCCTGCGTGGCCGGGCAAGGCCGAAACGAACGCCAAAACGAACGCCAAAACGAATTGTTACTATGGGGGTAGTGCAAATTCCCCCGACTCGACTGCACGGAGGCCTTCGATGACCAGCTTCGATCTCGATCTCAGCAAGTACAACCTCGGCTGGAGCGATGAGGGTGTCGAATACGCCTTCACGCCCGAGAAGGGCATCAACCCGGGCGTCGTCGAACAGATCTCGTGGTGGAAGGGCGAGCCGCGCTGGATGACCCAGATGCGTCAGCGCTCGCTGCGCCTGTTCGAGAAGAAGCCGATGGCCGAATGGTTCGCGGTGAACATGCCCGACATCGACTTCCAGGACATCTACTACTACCTGCGTCCCGCAGGCGAGCAGGTCGACGACTGGGACGATCTCCCCGAAGAGATGATGCGCACCTACGAGAAGCTCGGCATTCCCGAAGCCGAGCGTCAGTACCTGTCGGGTGTCACGGCCCAGTACGAGTCCGAGGTCGTGTACCACAAGAACCGCGAAGACCTCGAGGAGCAGGGGATCCTGTTCTGCGACATGGACACCGCGCTGCGCGAGTACCCGCATCTGGTCAAGGAGTACTTCGGCACCGTCATTCCGCCGGGCGACAACAAGTTCGCCGCCCTGAACACCTCGGTCTGGTCGGGTGGCTCGTTCATCTACGTCCCGCCGGGCGTCGAGGTCGAGATGCCGCTGCAGGCCTACTTCCGGATCAACTCCGAGAACGCCGGCCAGTTCGAGCGCACCCTGATCATCGCGGACGAGGGATCCAAGGTGCACTACATCGAAGGCTGCTCGGCCCCGGTGTACACCAGCGACTCGCTGCACTCCGCCGTGGTGGAGATCATCGTGAAGCCCCACGCCCGCGTCACCTACACGACGATCCAGAACTGGTCGCCGAACGTCTACAACCTCGTCACCAAGCGGGCGAGGGTCGAGGCGCACGGCCACATGGAGTGGATCGACGGCAACATCGGCTCCAAGCTCACCATGAAGTACCCCGCCGTCTATCTCGTCGGCGAAGGTGCGACGGGCGAGGTGCTCTCGGTGGCCTACGCGGGCGCCGGCCAGCACCAGGATGCCGGAGCGAAGATGGTGCACGCCGCCCCGAACACCAGCTCCAAGATCGTGTCGAAGTCGATCTCCAAGGATGGCGGCATCACGACCTATCGCGGTC
>JBAWHL010000221.1:0-2371 GCA_049593815.1 Ilumatobacteraceae bacterium
GTGAAGAACCGCGACACGAACAGCATCGCACGGGTCGGCAGCGGCAGGTCGGCGCCGAGTTCCTCGAACAGCGGCTTGAACTGCGGGAGCACGTAGCCGGCGAGGATCATGACGGTGCCGAACGCCATCACCATGACGACCATCGGGTACGACAGCGCCGAGACGACCTTCGACCGGGTGTCGATCTCACGCTCGAGGTACTCCGCAAGGCTCTCGAGCGCCGTGTCGAGCTGACCGGTCAGTTCCGCGGACTGCAGGATGCCGACGTAGTAGTCAGGGAAGACCTCGGGGTGGCCGGCGGCGGCCACGGAGAACAGCCCACCGTTGCGAAGGTCGTCGACCAGCACGCCGAGGGCACGACGCAGTGCCACGTCCTCGGTCTCGTCGCCGATGGTGACCAGCGCATCGGTGATCGGGATGCCGGCCTTGACGAAGACGGCGAGCTGACGCGTGAAGTGCATCAGGTGCTTCTTCTTGACCTTCTCCTTGGTCAGCTCGAAGTCGAGCATGCCGCGGCGTTCCTCGATCTTGGTCGGGAACAAATTCTGTTCGACCAGGATGGCGCGCGCGGCACCGATGGTGTCGGCTTTCGTCACCCCCTCGATGGGGGCGCCGGTGGTGTCGATTGCGGCGTACGCGAACTTGGGCATCTCAGGCTCCGTGTTTCGGGTGGTTCCGGGTCTTCGAGTGATTCATGTCAGTGGCGAGCGGGTCAGTGGGCGAACAGGGTGCGAACGACTTCGGGAATGGTCGTGATGTCGTCGTCGACCATCTGCATTGCTTCTCGGAGCATTGTCCGCATACCTTGAGCAACTGCCAGACGACGGAGTTCCTCGGTGGTGGCCCAGCCGACGATCAATCGGCGAATCTCCGGCGTGATCCGGAGGAGTTCGTAGACGCCGATGCGGTCGCGGTAGCCGGTGTTCGAGCAGTAGCTGCAGCCCTTGCCGCGGTAGAAGGTCGTCTTCTCGCTGCCACCGGAGTGCTGACGGAAGACCGCCAGTTCCTCGGCACCGGGCGTGTACTCCTCCTTGCAGTTGTCGCACGTCTTGCGCAGCAGACGCTGCGAGACGACGCCGACGATCGCCGATGCGACGAGGAATGCCTCGATGCCCATGTCGAGCAGACGGTGCAGCGCCGCGACGGCGTCGGTGCCGTGGAGTGACGACAGAACGAAGTGACCCGTGAGGGCGGACTGAATGGCGATGCGGGCCGTGTCGGCATCGCGAATCTCGCCGACGAGGATCGTGTCGGGGTCCTGTCGGAGCAGGGCCTTGAGGCCGGTGGCGAAGGTCAGGCCGGCCTTGGCGTTGGTCTGCACCTGGTTGATGCCGGGGAAGACGTACTCGACCGGATCCTCGACCGTGGTCACGTTCTTGCCGGTCGAGTTGATCTCGAGCAGCGTCGCGTACAGGGTGGTCGTCTTGCCGGCCCCCGTCGGGCCGGCACAGATGACCATGCCGAACGGTGCGTGCACCAGTTTGGAATAGGTCTTGTACGTCTCCGCGGGCATGCCGAGCTGGCCGAGGCTGACCATCGACTTCGACTTGTCGAGCAGACGCATGACGATCTTCTCGCCGAACACCGTCGCCACCGACGACACGCGCACGTCGATCGGGCGGCCATCGACGACTGTCGAGAACTGACCGTCCTGCGGAGCCCGCTTCTCGACGATGTTCATCTCCGACATGATCTTCAGTCGTGAGATGAGTGCGTTGTGGGCCGACAACGGCAACGAGAACGACTCGATCAGGTGCCCGTCCACGCGGAATCGAACACGCAGACGATCGTCGAGCGGTTCGATGTGGATGTCGGAACTTCGGTCGCGCAGCGCCTGGCCGACGATCTTGGCGACGAGCTGCACGACGGGCGCCTGATCGTCGAGGCTGACCTGCGCGAGTGTCTCGGCGGCCTGTTGACGCTGGTCGTCCTCGGCAGCGAACGTGGCGACGATGTGGTCGACGTCCGTCGAGGAGCGATACATCTGCTCGATGTACGACGTGACGGTCTTCTCGTCGGACGCCATCCAGACGAAGCGTTGTCCGGTGGCCGACTCGACCTGTTGGCGACGTGAGGCCGACGGGTCGGCGGCGAACAGCACGATCTGCCCGCCCGCTTCGGAGATCGGCATCACCTTGTGGGCGCGGGCGACATCCTCGGGGAACTTGGCGATGACATCGGCGTCGAGCTGCACGTCCTTGGCGTCCGCGACCGGCACCTGGCACACCACCGAGACGGCGTTGGACAGGTCACCTCGGCCGACGCCGTGGTGACTGAGCAGCACGGTGCCGAACGTGAGCAGGTCGCCGTTGGCGGTCTCATGCGCCGATGCCAGCGCCTCAGCGGTGACGTGGCCGCCCTGCAGGAGGGC
>JBAWHL010000222.1:0-1785 GCA_049593815.1 Ilumatobacteraceae bacterium
CCGGTTCGGCCGCCGCGGACGGTACGGGCTACGGAATCCGCGTCGACGGCACGCCGGATGTCTCGATCATCGGCAACCACGTGGTGTCTGACGTGATCGCTTCCATCGCGGTGGCCGGCTCGGTCCAACTGGAGGAAGACGACGACGGATCGATCCTGTTCGTCTCGCCGGACCTCGAGAACGAGGATCAACCGGTGACGGGTGGCCGGACGCGCATCGCGGGCAACGTCGTCGGGCTCGTCGGGAGCCCCGGTTCTCCCGCAGGGGACGCATCGAACGGGATCATCGTGTGGGCGGGAGCATCCGATCTGACGATCGACAGCAACACGATTGGCGGAGCGAGCACGGGATTCACCGGCGTCGCCATCACCGGTGGCGCGAATCACCGGGTGATCGGAAACCGCGTGGGTGCGGTCGGAGCGGCCGTCTCCGACGGCATCACGATCGTCGACAGCGCAGCCGCGACGATCGGGGCGCCCGACGCCGATGCCAACGTGTTGTTCACGACCCGATCGAGCATCGAGGTGGACGGCGCCAGCGTGCAGGCACGCATCGAGGCCAACCGCATCAACGGTGTAGGAGGAGAGAACGTGGCCATCGAGGTCGACGCAGCGGCCACCGGTGCCACGGTGATCTCCAACGAGATCACGGGCGGCTCGCTCGGCCTGGTGATCGGCGCCAACGGCTCGCTCCTCACCGGGAACAGCGTGTCCGACCTCTCCGGGTCGGGCATCATCAGCACCGGCGACCAGACCGGAATCGCGACGAACGCGGTGTTCGGCGTCGGCGGCGCCGGAGCAGTCGTCGCCGGTGGAGAGTCGGTGGACGTGTCGGAGAATCGCATTGGGCTGGGCACGGGGAATGCGGTCGAGGGCAACGACGGCGCTGGGATCGTCGTCTCGGCGGGAACGGTGTCAGTGGGGCACAACATCGTCGCCGGCAGTGATGCCGATGGCATCCAGATTGTCACCGGCGTCGTCGGGACGCTGCGGGGCAATCGGATCTTCGAGAGCGGAACGAATGCGATCTCCACGGCGGCGGGCCCGGACACCCCGAGACTCGCTGGAGCGATTCGCAGTGGAACCGCTGCGGCGCCGAGGACAACGCTGGTGATCAACGAACTCCCCGAAGGCGACGAAGGCACCATCGAGGTATTCGCCAACGACTCCTGTTCCGACCCCGAGGCGAAGTACGTACTGGAGATCACCAGAGTGAAGGCGCCCGGCGACACTGCGCGGATCATCCAGATCGTCGGAAACGAGAGCCGTGATCACTTCACGGTCACCTACACCGACGGCGAGGGCCGCACGAGCGCACTCTCCAACTGTGAGAGCCGTGCCACCTACCCCGACAGCGATGGTGACGGGGTCGTCGACCCGATCGATGAGCTCTCGGGTGGTGAGGACGATCCGACGACGGCGGCGCTCGTCACCGACAGCGAGGACATCCTGTTCCTGAAGGTCGCCGACCTCGACGTCGACGCCGGAATCGGTGGGGGTCGATTCGAGTTGGTGGCGATCGTCGACGACCCCGACACGTCGGGCCACGGTGAGGGTTGGTCGCTGCCCTACGGCGCGATCTCGTTCCGCGTCTCCGAGCTCGAGCCCGGCGGGCGCACGGTCGTGACCGTCACCACGCTGTCCGGCGACGAGCCGATCGCGGGCACCGCCTACTGGAAGTACGGGCCGCAGGTCGCTGGCGGGCCGGCTGAGTGGTACGACTTCACGTACGACGAGACATCGGGCACCGGCGCCGTCGTCGCGACGACGACACCGAGTTCCAGTG
>JBAWHL010000223.1:0-6318 GCA_049593815.1 Ilumatobacteraceae bacterium
GCGCTGAGGTCCGACGTGGGGATCTCGCCGTCGGTGGTGGTCGATGCGTCAGTGGCGTCGGGCTCTGAGCTCGAGGAGCCGTCGCTCCCACACGCGGCCAGGATGACCACACCGATCGTGCATGCCGCAACTGCTCGCTTCATGAAGAACCTCCAGCCAACGTGGCCGATCATCGAACACTGCATGTGTCCCGCGATGGTGAGGCTAGGACCGGTTGTTTGTCCGGAGCATTTCGTGCTCGTGAACGTCTCGGATTCAGGCGGCGGCGCGGGTCTTGCGGAGGATGGGGTCGACGAGGCCGAGTGACTTGTCAGCCGCCCACAGGACCTTGCCGGCGGCGCCGGGCGTGGTGTTGTCGACGAGGTTGCCCATCACGGCGAGCGTGATGTTGGCGATGGCGTCGGTCGCAACGGACAGTCGGAGTCCGGGCTTGAGGATCCACGGGTGACCGACGAGGAACGAGAATCGTCTGCCGGTGCGCAGGAACGCATCGAAGCGCTCGCCGACCAGCTCGTCGTATCGCGACGGTGTCGTCGCGGGATCGGCGAGGAACAGCTCCGCGGCGAGGATCCCCGACTCGAGGCCGTAGTCGATGCCCTCGCCGTTCATGGGATTGACGAGCCCGGCGGCATCCCCGATGGCGATCCATCCGGGACCGTGACGCCGCTGGGTCGACATCGGCAGTCGCCATGCTCGCGGACGTTCCAGGTTCGGGCCCAGGTCCCAGTCGTCACGCACCAGGTTGCGGTACGACTCGAGCAACGTGTTGAGGTTGAGCTTCTTGAAGCCCTTCATGGTCGACAAGGCGCCCACACCGATGTTGACGGTGCCGTCGCCGGCCGGGAACATCCAGCCGTAGCCGGGAACGGCCACCCCGTGTTCGTCCTTCAACGACAGACATGCCTCGAGGTGGACGTCATCGTGCCTCGGAGTCGCTGCGTACGACCGGATCGCCAGGCCGAACGGCTCGTCGGGGACGCGCTCGGCACCGAGCATCCGGGCGACGGCGCCTTGAGCTCCGGCAGCGACGACGGTGAGCGCGGCGTGCACGACGCGGCCGTCGGCTTCGACGCCGATGACGCGACCCTGTTCGATGATCGGCGTCGCTTCGGTCTCGTAGACCACCTCGGCGCCCGCTTCGGCGGCGGCGTCCATCAGCGCCGCGTCGAGGCGACGCCGCGGCCAGACCGCCCCGTGGCTCGGGAAGCGGTCGGTGGTGGGCCAGTCGAGCTCGCGCACCTGCTTGCCGGCGATCATCCGCAGACCGCGGATGCGGTGGGCGTCATCGAGCGGGATCTCCAGTTGGTCGAGCGCGCCGACGGCGCGCGGTGTCAGTCCGTCGCCGCACACCTTGTCGCGTCCATGGGCGCCCTTCTCGAACATCACGACTCGGGCGCCGCCGCGCGCGGCACGGATGGCCGTCGCGGCGCCAGCGGGGCCCGCACCGATGATCGCGATGTCGACTTGCTCGGAGTGCACCGCACCACGGTGCCGGAAGTCGCGCCGAAAAGCACGGTCGAGCGGCGGACGTCACGACCTGATTCCGCCCCGCGATGAGCGAATGCACCACCGGCGGTGCATTCGCTCATCGCTGTGGTGCTCGATTGGGGGTGTCGGAGTTCGCGGGCGTGCGACGATGGAACAGCTGATGGGGAACCAGGACGGGCACGTCGTCGATCACGGAGCGGTACTGCTGCGCCTGTACGACGATGCCCTCGACGAGGTCTACCGGTTCGCCCGCGCCCGGTGCGGCAGCCGTGCGGTCGCCGAGGAGGTCACGGCGGACACGTTCCTCGCCGCCGTCGGACAGATCGAGCGCGACGCGGTCGATGAGGTCACCGTTGCCTGGCTGATCGGCATTGCCCGACACAAGCTGGCGGATCACTGGCGACGCCAGGCCCGACGCCCACGAACGGTCCACCTCGGCGACGACGATCACGATGCCGGAGCGATCAACGGCGACGACGTCTGGGACACGGTGATCGACCGACATCGTGTCGGGGCGGTCATGGACCAACTCGGCGAGCACCACCGCAGCGCTCTGGCACTCCGCTACTTCGACGGTCTGCCCGTGCCCGAGGTCGCTGAGCAGCTCGGTCGCACCGTGCACGCGACCGAGACGCTCCTGGTTCGCGCGCGGCGCACGTTCCGAACGATCTACGAACGCAACGAAGGAGGCCCGGCATGAGCGATGTCGACGATCCGTTCGAGCGGCTGTCCGAGTCAGGTCGTGCCGACGAAGCTGCGGACGCAGAGTTCGCGGCGCGCCTTCGGGGCCGGGTCCAACGCCGGCTCGACCGGATGTCGGGCCGCTCGACGCTGCGATTCGACCTCGCCGGGAGCGACCGCTCCGCGCCTGCACGCACCCTCACGACCACCATCGACGACGCCGCCACGAGCGGTACACACCAAAGGAACGACACCATGAACCAGGTCATCACGCCCTATCTCTGCGTCGACGACGCGACCGCCGCACTCGACTGGTATCGGGATCACTTCGGAGCGGCCGTCGGCACCGTCATCCCGTGGGAGGGACGCATCGGTCATGCCGAGCTCGACATCTCCGGTGCGGTCTTCTATCTCAGCGACCAGGCACCCGACCTCGGAGTGGTCGCCCCGGAGCGCGACGGTTCCCGTACGTCGGTGAGTGTGGTCCTCCAGGTCGCGGTCGTCGACGAGTTCGTCGCGCGGGCCGAACGCGGCGGCGCGGTGATCCAGCGTCCGATCGAGGAGGCCCACGGTTCCCGCAGTGCCTGGCTGGTCGACCCGTTCGGTCATCGCTGGAACGTCGGCACCCCGGTCCACGACGAGGCGGCAGCCGCGCGTCGTCGGCGGCCGTCGGAGCCGTACTACATGACCCTCAGTTCGGCGGACGTCGAACGAGCAGCAGCCTTCTACGGCAGCGTGCTCGACTGGCAGTTCTCCCCACCGAATGCCAACGGGGGTCGCCATGTGGTCAACACCGAGATGCCGATCGGCATCCGCCCGACCGAGGACCAGTTCGCGACCACCGATCCCGGCGAACTCCTGATGTGGTTCACCGCCCGAGACTTCGACGCCGCCGTCGAGCGGGTGCGAGCCGCAGGTGGCACCGTCGTCGAACTCAACGCGTACGACTCGGGCCGCGAAGCCATCTGCGAGGACGACCAAGGGGTGACGTTCAAGCTGAGCGAACCCGCCCCCGGCTACGAGAAGTGATTCAGTACTCGAGTTGCTTGCCGAGTGATTCGACGGCCTCGATGAACTCCTCGACCATCTCCATGACGACCTGACCGGCTCCCTTGGGCTGGTTCATGGTGCCCACGATCTGGCCGACGAAGTAGTTGGCCAGCTTCTCGGCGCCGGAACCCTTCGTGTGCGCGGCGCGGTTGATGCGGGCCTGCGACTCGTTGGTGAGGATCGGCTGCAACGGCATGCCCAGCGGGTCGGGCGTGTCCTCGCGGTCCCACTCCTCGGTCCACGACGACTTCAGCATTCGAGCGTGCTTGCCGGTCAGCGAACGCGAACGGATCGTGTCGGCGGACGTCGCCGCGAGGAACTTCTCCTTCACGACGGGGTGCGTCTCGGCCTCGTCGGTCGTGAGCCACACGGACCCACACCACACACCCTGTGCGCCGAGGGCCATGGCCGCAGCCATCTGACGGCCGCGACCGATGCCGCCCGCGCCGAGCACGGGGATGTCGACCGCGTCGACGATCTCGGGGATCAGGACCATCGAGCCGATCTCACCCGTGTGGCCGCCGGCCTCGGAACCCTGGGCGATGATGATGTCGACGCCCGCCGCCTGATGCCGCTCTGCGTGCTGCGGACGACCGGCGAGGGCACCGATGAGACGGCCCTCCTCCTTGACCCGGTCGATCAGGAACTGTGGCGGTGGGCCGAGCGCGTTGGCGACGAACGCCGTCTTGTGAGCCAGTGAGATCTCGAGCTGCGGGCCAGCGGCCGCAGCGCTGAAGGGGGCGACGCCGTCGTGGCCGCCGGTGGACCGGCCACTGCCGCGGGTCTCGTCGGGCGGGAACTCGGGGACGTCGTAGCGTCGGAGGATGTCGTCGATGAACGCACGGTGCGTGTCGGGGATCAGCGCTGCGATGTCGTCGAGCGTGTAGCCGCCGCCCTCGTCGCCGGCGTACTTCGCGGGCACGATCAGGTCGACGCCGTACGGACGGTCGCCGATCTCGTCCTCGATCCACTGCAGATCGATCTCGAGCTGCTCGGGCGAGTGAGCGACGGCCCCGAGCACGCCGAGTCCACCGGCCTTGGACACCGCGGCCACGACATCGCGGCAGTGACTGAACGCGAAGATCGGGAACTCGATGCCGAGCATGTCGGTGGCTGCGGTCTGCATCCGCCCATTCTTGCCCGTTGCGGTTCGTGATCACGAAGTGCTGGATCTCGTGGCCCCGGAAACGTCGTACGCTGGCGCGATTCCGGCAACCGCCGGTCATCACAGAAGATCAGGAAGTGATATCTCATGTCCGTGACCGTCTCGAACAGTGAGCTGACACAGCGGGCCAAGGAGATCACCGAGCGCGAGCTGGTGACGTACTCCGAACGAACACGAGGGTCGCAGCAGGCCACGGAACGGGCCCGCAAGGTCCTTCCCGCCGGTGTCCCGTCGAGCTTCCAGGCATACGACCCGCATCCGATCGTCGTCAAGCACGCGTCGGGCGCCCGAATGGTCGACGTCGACGGCAACGAGTACATCGACTACGACATGGGGTTCGGTGCGTTGTTCGCCGGCCACATGCACCCCGCGGTGCGAGCGGCTGTGGAGGGGCAGCTCGGCGAGGGCACCCTCTACGTCACGCCGTGCGAGCTCGACGCCGAGTTCGCCGAGCTCCTCGGGGAGCGGTACGGCTTCCCGATGTGGCGTCCGACCAACTCGGGCACCCAGGCGACGATGGACGCCATCCGCCTCGCTCGCGGTGTCACCAAGCGCGAGAAGCTCGTCAAGGTCGAAGGCGGGTACCACGGTCACCACGACGAGGTGATGATCTCGAACAAGCCGGCGATCGCCGATGCCGGCCCGGCTGATGCCCCGTTCTCGATCCCGCAGTCCGGTGGCATCACCCAGGGCACGATCGACGACGTCATCGTGGTGCCGTTCAACGATGCACCAGCGCTCGAGCGGGTGCTCGCCAACCGTGACGTGGCGTGCTTCATCGTCGAGCCGGTGATGGAGAACATCGGCATCTGCCTGCCGCAGCCGGGATATCTGGAAGCGGTGCGCGAGATCTGCACCAAGTACGGCACGCTGCTGATCTTCGACGAGGTCAAGACCGGGATCACCGCAGGTCTCGGCGGCGCGACGAAGAAGCTCGGCGTCACCCCCGACCTGATCACGCTCGCCAAGTCGATCGGCGGCGGCTTCCCCGTCGGCGCGTTCGGCGGCAAGGCCGAGTACATGGAGTTGATCTCCACCGGAGAGGTGCTGCACCTCGGCACCTACAACGGCAACCCATTGGTGATGGCCGCCGCCAAGGCGACGCTCACCGAGGCGTGCACTCCCGAGGCGGTGGATCGGGCGATCGCGCTCAACCAGCAGTTGGTGGCGGCGTGCCAAGCGATCATCGATCGGTCGGGCATCCCCGCGCACACGGTCGAGTTCGGCGCGAAGGGGTGCATCACCTGGTCGGTCGACCCGGTCCGGAACTACCGCGACTACAAGGCGACCGACTTCGACCTGGCGTTCGCCCAGTGGATGCACGGCATCAATCGCGGCATCCTGCTGCCGCCCGGTCTCGACGAGCAGTGGCTGATCTCGGTGATGCACACCGAGGCGGACGCGATGCGCTACGCCGACGTCTTCCAGGAGTTCGTGACCGAACTGATCGCGTAGTCGGCCGGCGACGCTGATCGGTTCGGTGTCGTTCGGGGCGTGCTGCTGCGAGATACTCAGGGCGTGGCCCTCTTCTGCACCGACACGATTCTCGACCAGTATCGCGACGCGATCACCGAGGTCGCTCCCGATCTCGAGGTGATCGCGTTGCGACCTGGCGAGGAGGTCGCGCCGGAGGACATCGAGCGCATCACGATCGCGTTTTTCTCGAACGATGCGTGGCCCGAACGGACGGCACAGTTCTTCAAGGTCGCGATGGAGGCACGGAACCTGCAGTGGTTCCACTCGATGTCAGCCGGAGTCGACAGCCCGGTCTTCGCGTCGTTCCTCGATCGCGGTGCGCGCCTGACGACCTCGTCGGGCGCGAGCGCGCCGCCGATCGCCGGGACCGTGCTGATGTACCTCCTCGCCTTGAGTCGCGAGCTCCCGCGGCTGTCGAGAGCGCAGGCCGCGCACGAATGGGCACCCGAACCGTTTCG
>JBAWHL010000224.1:0-1841 GCA_049593815.1 Ilumatobacteraceae bacterium
GCGCCGACTCGACCTCGGTGGTCGAGATGCGGTGGCCCGACACGTTCATGACGTCGTCGACGCGTCCGAGAAGCCAGAGATAGCCCTCGCTGTCGAGGCGCGCGCCATCGCCGGCGAAGTACCGGTCCGGGAACCGCGACCAGTACGTCTCCTCGAACCGTTTGGGATCCCCCCAGATCCCGCGCAGCATGCCGGGCCAGGGGCGGGTCAGGGTGAGGTAGCCGCCTCCACGTTCGACGAGGTTGCCCTCGTCGTCGAGCACCTCGGCGGTCACACCGGGCAGTGGGAACGTCGCCGAACCCGGCTTGGTCGTCGTGGCGCCCGGGAGCGGGCTGATCATGATCCCACCGGTCTCGGTCTGCCACCACGTGTCGACGACCGGTGTGCGGTTCCCGCCGATGTGTTCTCGGTACCACATCCACGCCTCGGGGTTGATCGGCTCGCCGACCGATCCGAGCAGGCGCAGCGACGACAGGTCGTGCTTGGCGGGCTCCTCGGCGCCCCACTTCATGAACGTACGGATGGCTGTCGGTGCGGTGTAGAGGATCGTGACGCCGTACTTCTCGACGATCTCCCAGAACCGGTCGTTGGCCGGATGGTTCGGAACGCCTTCGTACATGACCTGCGTGGCGCCGTTGGCGAGCGGTCCGTAGACGATGTAGCTGTGCCCGGTGATCCAGCCGACGTCGGCGGTGCACCAGAACACGTCGGTCTCCTCGTGGAGATCGAACACGTACTTGTGGGTGTAGGCGACGTGGGTGAGGTAGCCGCCTGTCGTGTGCATGATGCCCTTGGGTGAACCCGTGGTGCCCGAGGTGTAGAGCAGGAACAGGAGCTGCTCGGAGTCCATCGGCTCGGCGGGGCAGTCCGTCGAGGCACCCTCCATCAGGTCGTGGTACCAGAGGTCGCGACCTTCGACCATGGTGACGTCGTTGCCGCCACGCTTCACCACGACGACGTGCTCGATCGACGGTGTGTCGGCCACCGCCTCGTCAGCGGCATCCTTGAGCGGGAACACCGAGCCGCGGCGGTAGCCGCCGTCGGCGGTGATCAGGACCTTCGCCTCGGCATCGTTGATCCGGTCGGCGAGCGACTGCGCGGAGAAGCCCCCGAAGACGACGCTGTGGGCCGCGCCGATGCGCGCACAGGCCAGCATCGCGACGGCCGCTTCGGGGATCATCGGGAGGTAGATGTTGACGCGGTCGCCGCGTTCGACCCCGAGGCCCTTGAGGACGTTGGCGAACTGGCTGACCTCGGCCAGCAGGTCGGAGTACGTGATCGTGCGGGTGTCGCCGGGCTCACCTTCCCAGTGGATAGCGACACGGTCACCCTTGCCGGCGAGCACGTGACGATCGATGCAGTTGTAGGCGACGTTGAGCTGGCCGCCGAGGAACCACTTGGCGTTCGGGAGGTCCCATTCGAGCACGGTGTCGAACGGTGTCGACCAGTCGATGAGGCCCGATGCCTGGCGCGCCCAGAACGCTTCGTCGTCTTCAGCGGCCTGGTCGTAGAGGAACGTGCCGGTGACCAGGGCGTTCGCCGTGAACTCCTCCGATGGCGGGAACTTGCGATTCTCGGCGCTCAGGGCGTCGATCGTGTCGTGGTGGTCGCCAGTTCCGGATTCAGCCATGGCTCGATGGTAGAGCAGACACCCTGCCGGCGGTGTCAGCCGAGCTGCTGCTGGAGCCAGCCGTCGCCGATCGCGCCCCGGTGTCCGATCGCGACGATCTGGCTGGGCCCGTCGGTGCGCTCGCGGCGGCTGCTGATCGTCGACCGAGCGCCGACGCACTGGACGATCGTGTCGCGGTCGGGATCGGTGTCGGTGTGCACCACTCCCTTGA
>JBAWHL010000225.1:0-10206 GCA_049593815.1 Ilumatobacteraceae bacterium
GAACCGGAGCCACGACGCTCACCGTCGTCAGCCCCGGCTCGGTGGGCACGCTGGCCGACAATCCGCTCAACATCACCTGACGCCAGCGGGCGTCAGTTCGAGCTCCCGAGGGGTCAGAGGGAAGCGAGGATCGGGATGGCGATCGCCGCAGCGATCAGACCTGCAGCGGGCCACCACCACCACGGGGTGAGGATCGGCTCCGGTTCCGGCTCCGGCTCGGGCGGAGGTGGCGGAGGCGGCGGAGCCACGACGACCGGGGCGACGACCGGCTTCGGGTCGAGTTCGGCCGTGCATCGAAGACAGTGGGTCTCGCCGAGTGGATTCAGCTCGCCACATTCGGGACAGACCTTGCTCCCGACGCGGTGGCGGCCACCAGCACCGGGGAGTCTGCGCAGGGTGGTGTCGCTGTTGACGCCCTTGGTCGTGGTGGGCACGTTCGAGGACACCCAGAACAACGGGAAGTCGCACTGCGGGCAGAACTCCTCCGACGAGCGCCGGATCGACACGAGATCGGTCTGGTGTCCGCATTCAGGGCACGTGATCTCAGCCATCGGTGGCCTCCGAGGTTGCCTTGGCACGCTTGGGCAGTTGACCGGTCCGAGCGGCGACCGCTTCGGCCGTCGGCCAGACCCGGTCGCCGGCGATCCACAGGTCGAACGTCACCGTCGCCGGGAGTTCCTCACGGATGATGCGCGTCAGGTCGGCAACGGAGTTCCAACCGGGCGACTCGATGTCGAGCCGGACGTGGGGCGGTGCCGCCGGTGACTCCCCCTCGGGGAAGATCCCTCCGGAGTCGCGAACGGTGACCGTGCCACCGCTGAGCAGTTCGAGCAGCTGCTGCAGACCGCGGCGGGTCCCTCGCCACTGGATGAGCTCGGAGTATCGCATGACGATCTCGCGTTGCAGCCGACCGTCGAGCGACGAGTCCAGCCAGTTCACCCCGAGCCAGTGCGCCATCTCCTGCACCATCGGTTCGGGTGCAACCGTCGGATCGAACATGTGTGGCAGCGTGTCGATCTGGTGCACGACGGTGTCACCGACACGCTGGAAGATGGAGACGAAGCGGTAGAGAAAGTCGTCCTCGGCCATCCCGACCGGGAGTTGGTGCAGCAGCCAGTCGTCGCGCCTCATGGCTCGATCATCTCACGATCACTTGGTGGTTGGTGGACAGAAAGAGCGAGTCGGGGGCGAGCTTCACGAGCTCCTTGCCGAAGCCCATGCGTTCCTGATTGCGCAGGTCGTACTCGAAGAAGAGGACCTCTTCGACACGCTCGACACCTTCGACGGCTTCGAGGAGCTGAAAAACCGAGGCAGCGTTGAGGTCGACGTCGAAACTCCAGCCGAGCCCGTCGGTGCCACCCGTGAGCGGGTTGATGAAGTCGTAGAGGGCCCGCATGGCACGATCCTGCACCAGCGACGGCGGACGGCCGGGCCTGGCCGACACCAGTGCAGCCACCGTGACGCCCTGGTAGTAGGGCGTGCCGACCTCGATCTTCGTGCCGAGCACACGCCGGTCGTCGAGGTAGTCCCCGATCCGCTGGATCATGTCGTCGGGCAACGCGAAGTTGTCGAGATGCAGGGTCTCTGGTGGGTGGTCCATCGCGGGAACGATCAACAACCGGACCGGGTCGCCCGGTTCGACCGGAGCCAGGCATCGGACACGACCGACCCGACTGTCGGCTTGTGCGGTGAGCCGCTCGAAGTCGGACACCGTGACGGCTCGACCTCCCGCGCGCAGCGACTGCGGTCCGCGCCGCTTGACGTTCTCGACGGTCTCGGCATCGACGCCACCGCTGGCGGGTCGAAGGTTCTGCACCCGTGCGACGTACGGCAACGACGACAGCATCGAGGTGAGGGTGTCGCTGCCCACGTTGCCCGCTGCCCCACCGCCGCTGCGATAGCGGTTCAACCGGATGCGTGCGCCCTCGGGCGGGATCGCCCCGTGCTGACGGCGGCTCCCATCGGGGTAGCGGATGAGCGGACCGAACCGAATCTCACCGGTGTAGGAGTCCCATGCGAAGTGCGGGTCGTCCTGACCGGAGTCGACGAAGTCGGTGACTTCCATCCACTGCGTGACCTTTCCCTTGTCGTCGACTTCGAGCGTCTCGTCGCCTTCACGCGGCAGCACCGGTGTGCGTGCACACCGGAATGACTGATCCGGTTTGTCGCTGCTCTTGCCGAGGAAGTCGTCGAGCACGACCTCGCTGTGTTCGGCCACGACGGTGCCGCCCATGCTCACCGCGGCGATGCGCCGCAGTTGTGGTGACGCTCGATACGCGGGGCGATCGGGCGTCGGCGGCAGCAGGCGCGCCCGGAGCCAGTGAGCGCGGACTCCACCGAGGTTCAACGGCTCGTGTTCGGAGGCCAGCAACAGCACCACACTGCCGTTTCGGTTGAGCCCGCCCGTGCTGTCTGAGGTCTCGCCGGCGCCGAGCTTCGGCACCACGGCTTCGACCCAGCCTTCGCCCTGCCAGGTCTCCCAGACGAGTGGTGGGCGTCCCGGGTTGACGCCGATCCCTTCGACGGTCGCCTCGATGTTGAGACGGACGACGTTGCCGGCCATCGAGTTCTCGAACCCGAGGTAGAAGGCTTCACCGGGCACCATCGGCTCGTTCGGGAAGCACTTGACGCCGGTCAGCCCGGCGGTCAGGTCCTCCCACACGTCCGTGTAGTGGTCATCACCGTCATAGGTCAGTGCGGCGACCAGCCGAGGTGGCAGGATGACCCCGTCCTCGAGCGTGGTGAACACACGGCGTTCGCCGAGCGCACCCGATGTGGACACCTGCGTCCCGGACGGGATGACGACGGTCGACGTGGTGCCACCGCTGGTCCAGAATGTGAGGTCAGCGCGCGCGGCGGCGGCGGGGAACTGCTCGAACCCCAAGAGGTTGAGCATGTGGGTGTAGAAGACGTCCGGCGTCTGGTTGAGGCGATACAGCATCGTCTCGGTCATCCAGGCGAACAACTCGATCAGCGCCACGCCAGGGTCGGAGAGGTTGTGGTTGGTCCACTCGGGGCACAACTGCGGGATCATCCGCTTGGCCTCGTCGACGAGGTCCTGGAACTTGCGGTCGTCAAGGTTGGTGACGGGAAGGCTCATGCCTCGTCCTCTCGGGGAATCACGTAGAACGGGTAGACCAGGTTGCGGCGATCGTTGGTGGTGCGAATGGTGTAGTCGATCTCGATCAGCACCTCACCGACGTTGCGTTGCGAGGCGTCGAGACGCACGTCGTCGAGGGTCACCCGTGGTTCCCAGCGACCGATTGCTTCGCGAACCGCTTCGGACATCAGGCCGAGCGTGTTCGCGTTGATGGGCTCGAACAGCAGCTCCCAGATCTTGCACCCGAACGCCGGGCGCATCAGCCGCTCACCTGGCGCGGTGGTGAGGATCATGCGAATCGACGAATCGAGGTCGGCCGGGCCGGAACTGGTGGCGATCGAGCCGGACTGGTCGACGCGCAGTGGGAACGCGATGCCGCGTCCGATGAAGTCAGCTGGGTCGGACATCAGTTGATGTTCACCATCGCTCCCTTGACCGTGAGCGGCGCTGTCGCCTCGAGAGCGCCCGTGGTCCCCGCCTTCAGATCGAGACTGGTACCGGACTGCACCTTGGCTCCCAGCTTGCTCTTCACCTCGACGTTGTTTCCCTCGATCTTGACGTCACCCGTGGCCTTCACCGTGAAGTCGCCCTTGGTCACGACGGCGACGTCGCCGGCATCGGAGATCTCGATCGATGCGTCACCGTTGTACACCTTGATCGGGATGCCGTCGGCTTCGAGTTCGATCCCGTCCACACCGAGCAACAGCGTCGCTTCGAGGCCGGCCGTGTGGATCTTGACGAACTGCTCGTCGCTGGCTCCGCCGTCCTCGAGTCGGATCTCGTGACCGAGGCGCGACACGAGCACTCGTGACTTGACCCCGCCGTCGATCAGTGCCGTCGAGTTGTACTTGACTTCATCGGTCCCGTTGACCAGGCCACCCAGCACGTAGGGGCGATCGATGTCGCCGTGCTCGAATCCGACGAGCACTTCGTCGTCGACCTCCGGCAGCATCATCCAACCGCGCGATGCACCGGCTCCGAGCTGGAGCAGTCGCGCCCACCCGGTCTCGTTGACGTCAGAGAGGTAGGGCAGCTTGAGCTTGACGCGGTTCAGGTTGTCCGGGTCCTCGTTGTTGGTGACGATGCCGATCGTCAATGATCCGAGCATCTTGTCGATCGATGGGGTCGACTCGCCGCTGAAGATGTCGACGAGCGAGTCCGGTCCGGTCGGACCGACCTCGAAGAAGGTTCGCAACGACGACCCCCCGAAGGTGTACTCGACCGCGGTGCAGTAGTAGTTGCCGCTCCAGTTCGAGCCGAGACCCTCGATGGTCAGCAGCACGCCCGGCTTGAGATCCTCGTGTGGTGTCGCCTCGCCACGGGCGCGGAGCACTTCACTGGCTCGCCGTTCGAGAATCGCCTTGGCGAGCGCATTGGCGTCGTCCAGGCTCGCCACGGGCCGGGGAATCGACAGTGCCGTCGTGCCGCCGACGTCATTTCCGTTGAGCGCGTTCGACGTCACGATGCCGTTCGTCGACTTCGCCGAGGCGGCATCGAAGCTCGCCGTTCCGACGATCTCCGACTTGGCCATCACGTCCCACCCCATCACGGTCACATCCGCGACGTGCTCGCTGGCGCTGTACCGGGCACTGAAGCGTCGCAGGGTGTCACCGACCTTCAGCGTGTGCGTGGTCTGGGCGTCCGAACGCGGCCTGACTTCCAGCTTGCCGTTTTCGACGAACCACTCGCATCCGGCGTTGCGGATGACCTCGTCGACGAAGGCATAGGCCGTGCCGTGCACGTAGATGTTGTCGAGCACCGGGCGGGCCAAGGACTCGTCGATCGTCCCGACGGTGAGGCTGGCGTCACCCGCAAGATCACTGATCACGTCCTTGTACGACTGGTCGGAATACGACTGGATGGTCGTCGCGCGGCCGAGCTTGTAGAGCTTGTCGTAGCCCTCGACGGTGAGCTGCTGGCTCGTCGCTGTGTCGAGCTCGATACCGAGGCTGACCACGTTGCCCTCGAAGATCGTCCAGAAATCCTGGCCGTCGCCGGCCTCGACCTTGAGTTCATCGCCGATCTTGGTCTGGAACTGATCCACGCCCGGGCCGCTGTCGTTGGTGTACAGAACGAACGTCAGCCGGACATAGTCGGGTACGCCGACACTCTGCACGATGCGCGCGTCGCTGATGGCACTGTGGAGCGCATCGGACATGGGAGTCCCGTTCGCCGAGACGAGCAGCCGCAACGGGGCGTCGACATCAGACACCTCAGCGCCGCCGTTCCGGAATCGACAACAGTCGACCCGGTGTCAGATCGAGTGGATCGGCGATGCCGTTGACCGCAGCGATGTCGCGCCACTTCGTCGAATCCCCGAAGTAGCGGGCAGCGATCCGATCGAGGGTGTCGCCGACCTGCACTTGGTGCGTGCGTTGTGGCTTCGGCGTCCCCGACGTCGGGTTCTGGGGGCCCCAGTTGGCGTCGGGCTCGTACTGCTCCAGCGACAGGTCGACGTTGGCGCGCAACGGCAGACCCTCGTTGGAGAAGTAGGTGAAGTTCACGTTCGCGGAGGTGATGACCGCCTTGAACGAGTGGATGTGGGTGCCCCAGTGGAACTTCACCCAGGGCGGACGTCCGTTGCCGAGCGTGGCGTCGTAGCCGGGCAGCGACGTGTCGATCTCCATCAGCTTGAGCAGCTTGTTGGAGTGCATGCTGACCGCGGTCCCCGTGTCGGTCGTGTCGAACACCAGGTTCAGGCTGAAGCTTCCACCGGCGCCTCCGGCGAAGCGCAGGGTCGGTGTCTCCTTGCCGGGGATGCTGTCGGACTCCCAACGGTTCTGCGTCGCGAACGCGAACGACGTCGGGTTGAACATGCAGTCGAGACGGGTGCCGGTCTCGACTTCGAGGTAGGCCTTCTGGAGTTGGTTCGACATCAGCTCATCCTCCACGTTCGTCCGCCGCGTCGTTCGAGTTCGACGATCATCCGGTCCTCGATCATCCGCAACAGGGGTTGCAGGTGTGCTTGCAGTTGTTCCTCGAACCACTCCGGCGCCGAATCATCGCCAGCGAGGCTGTAGCTCGATGCTGGAGCGGGACTGGGTTCGGGATCAGGTTTCGGGGCAGGGTTCGGGTCGGCAGGGGCGGCGGCCCCACGATGACCACCGATGACGGGCGCGCGTCCACTCGGCGTCGCCGAGTTCCAACGGCGAATCACGTCGCTCGACCCAGCGGACGACCGCGACGAGTTGCCGCCGGTGATCTGAGCGACGAGCGATGCCGCACTCGTCGTCGGTGTCGAGTCGGGCGCCGTGGTCGTCGGCTTCGGCGATCGCCGAATCACGGGCGCTCGACCGGCCGGTGCGACCACCGACGACGTCGGGGCGAGTGGTGACGATGCCATCAGGCGGCCAACTCGCTCGGCGCGTCGCTCTTCCGGGCTGTCGTCGATGTCGTCGAAGAACCGGGGCGCTGGCGAGGGAGCGGCGATGTGCGTCAGCTCGTGGGCCATGACCTCGTTGAGTTGGCTTGCCGAGACCGACGGACGATCGAGATGGATCGTGTCGCCGGTGGTCGCTGCAACCTTGCCGACGGAGCGCAATGCACGCCGCGACGCCGAGTCTGTCGACAGCATCACGGGTCGGGGGCCCGCAATCGCATCGGCGAGCGGACGGAACGAGGCGGGAAGCGGGGTCGGTCGGTTGCGCGTCGTCTTCGACAGTTCGGTCATGAACTGCTCCGCGACCCGCTCGGCCGGAGCCTGCACCGGACCGGCCTCGGTCGCCTGATCAGGACGAACGCTCGTGGTGGTGACGGCGCGCTGCACGGATGCCGAGGCAGCGTCGGTGGGCGCCGTCACGTCCTCGGCGATCGGCCGGACAGGCACGGTGGCCCCGAGCACGCTCGGCAACGCAGGTGCGGGGCGTGGTTCGGCGGCAACTCTGCGCACGACGTCGCGCAGGGCACTGGTTCGGGCCTGGACGTGTGGGTTGGCACCCGCCGCGTGAGGTGGTGTCGCTGCTGTTCGAACGGAGTCAGCACGTCGACGAGCCGTGGTCGCCGTGGTCGCCTCGATCGTCGAGGCCGACGGAAGGCCGGTCGCCGTGATCGCTGCCGATCGCGGCTCCCCTGCCGCGCCGGTCATGGACTCGAGCGGCCACGCTGGTGTCGGCGACATGTCCGGGGTGACTCGCGCCGCGGATGCCGATGCACTCGACGTCGACTGGGATTCCACCGCGATGGTCGCGTTCGGGCTTGCTGTTCGCGCCGCGACGCCGATCGGCCCCGTTGCCATCCGATCGCGGGCGACGACGGCCGACGGGGGGCGATGTGTTGCTGACAACGCCCGTGGCAACGTCACGCGACGAAGGACCTGATCCGTGGACGTGGCACTCGTGACGTTCAACGGGGCGGGCAACGTCGGCTGAGGGCGTTGGCTGATTCGTCGAGCAACCATGTCGACCGGGCGGCGGTCATCGACGGCTGCCGCTCGGTACTGGCCGACGTCGGTACCGACCCCCGTGACGACCGATCGCTGCGATGGCGCCGATGCTGCATCACCGTCGGTGGAACGAGCGACGACATCGTCGATGGAACGAGCGACGACCTGCTCCGCTGCGCGTTCGCGCACGAGTGTCGTGCCGTCGCTCCGCATGGTCGACGCTGCTGGCGCACCGGCGTCTGCCGGTCCGTCGAGTTCTGCGAGCCCTCTCGCGATCGGCGCGAGTCCCGTGGACAGCAACCGTTGAGCTCGGAGACCCTGTTGCGTCCCGGCGATCGGCGACCGCACGCTGCGATCGTCCGTCGAGAACGGTGTGTCAGCGCTCGGCGCGAGACGAGCGGTGGATGGTTGCAGGCCTCGATCGGCACCTGCCGTCGCCTGGCCAGCGCCGCCCGGAGCTGGACCGTCCGCTGTCCCTGAGGGGCTCGACGGCCGGACCGCTGGTGGGGTGTTTGCGGCCGTCGACGGAATGGTGGGTCCCGGGCGTCGAGCTGCTCGCCGGATCGTCGAGCTGGTGTCCGAGCGACGTGCAGCATCCGGACCTGCCGATTCGCCAGGTGTCTGGACCGATCCTCGGGTGGTGTCGCCGGTACCCGACGAACGAACGTCTGCATTCCGTGTGGGCGCGCCACGTCGACCTGGCGCGTCGTGGCCACCTCGATCGGCGGCGGTGTCGGTCGGCACGGGCGCATCGCCGTCGCTGGGCGTGAAGAGACCCCGCTCGACGAGCGCCGCACGCAAGGCCTCCATCTTGTCCGGCACGGCCCGGCGCGCGGCTGGAGCGCGGCGGATCGCAGGGCTCCCCGAGGGGCTCGCGGCTGGCATCATCGGCAGCGAGACGCCCGGCGATGAGCTCGTTCCGCTGCCACGTGGAGCGGCCGGGCTGCCATCGCCCACTGGTTCGGGCCGAAGCGATCGAGCGAAGCGGCCCGGGCCGGTCGACGAACCGGCAGCCGTGTCACCTCGCCGTCCGCCAGCGGCGGTCATGCGGTCGCCGATGTCGGTCACCGGATTCGGCTGCTCGGTGCGTCGCGGCGGCGTTCGCTCGTCTCGCGATGGTGCTCCCCCGCTGCCGACGGCGTCTCGTTGCCGCAGCAGGAGGCGCAGTTGGTCCACCTTCGAATCACCGGACGGCACGAAATCATCGGGAATGTCGGCGGCACGCGCACTCGACAGCGGCGGTGCCGAATAGCCGATCGCGCTGCGTTGAATCACCTGATCGGTCCAGGTCGGGCGCGGCGCCTCGCGCTGATGACGGGCACGTCTCGTGGCGGCGCGAGCCAGCGGCACCCGTGGCGCCGGAGGCCGCCGAGGGGCGCCGTTGGAGCTGGCGAGTCGTCGCACCGTCGGTGACGGCGAGGGCGGTGCCGTGGGCTGCGTTGCCCGATGGCCGGCGCCAACGCTGCTGCGCTGGCGTGCGGTGTCGCTCGGGTCTGGAGCACCCGACTCGGCAACCGCGGTCGTCGTCTCGGTGTCGTCGTCCTGTCGCCACGCGTGGAGGGAGGGACGCAGCGCGGCGGAGTTGAGATCGTCGACGCAGACCGTGGGCCGGATCGCTCGTGAGCGACCGACGGCGAGCCCGAAACCGACCGACGCTCGACCGACCGCGCCGACGACGCCCGCCGACGACCACCGCTGTGCGAGCACCGTCTGTGGTCGCGCCCGGTGCGCCATGCCGCGGCCGAGCACGCTCGACGATGCGTCGGTGCGGTCCGTTGCGTTCATCAGTGTTCCGCCGCTCGGAATCCGTGATGGGTGATCACGAGCTCTTCTGATGGGGCCTCGCCGGTGGCGACGGCGAAGGTCGGACCCGACCACTTCACCGGGAACGCACCATCGAAGTCCCACGACCTGATCCGTTCTCCGGTCCGGTCGAGCAGGGTGATGGCCGCAGTCTTGCGAACCACCTTGTTGCCGTTGGCTGCGAACGTCTCGCCGGACGATTCGTTGAGCCACGTGAGCAGATTGTTCGACTGCGTGATGCCGCGCTTCAAGGTGATGTCGGGCCAGGTCATTCGTCCGGGCAGCTTGTGCACGAAACTGTTCTGGCCACCCTCGGCGACGCTCTCGGTCTCGATCGACACCTCGAGACCGCTCACTTCCATGAAGCTGCCGATCTCGACACCGTCGACCTCGAAGAGGAACGTGGCCGTGTTCGCATCGCGCAAGGCGTCGTCACGCATTGGTCAACGCGTCCCATGCTCGCTGGTTCATGTCGGCCACCAATTCGATCAATCGGGCTCGATCGGAATGTTCGAGATCGAGCAGTTCGTCGAGGTTCCAGTGCAAGTGATACGCCAGATAGGCGATCTCGCTCCAGAGCGACGACTCGGGGTAGAGCTTCACGTCGCGCCTACGACGACGTCGTCGAGGCGACCTCCTCGACGCTTCCCCGGCGGCGTCGCGGTGCGGGCGAGTCGTCGGTCCCGGCGGCGTCGTCGTCGACCATCGGGGCGTCGTCGCCCACCGGTGCCGAGGCGACCTCGTCGTAGGACTCCTCGGGAAGCACGCTGGCCTGCAGCGCTTCGACGTCGGCCTGGTCGCCGAAGTTGATGATGCCGTACAGGTCTGGCAGGCACGCCAGGTCGGCGGCGAAGAGGCCTTCGACCTCGTCGACGCCGACCTCGTCGAGCGAACCGAGCGACGTGATGACCCGGGCCAGCAC
>JBAWHL010000226.1:0-6727 GCA_049593815.1 Ilumatobacteraceae bacterium
GTTCGGGATCAGACCCGTGATGAACACCATGACGGTGTGCATCAAGATGAACATGACCATCCACGACATCACCAAGTAGTGGATCGTTCGCATCACCTGACGGTTGAAGACCCCCGTCGCCAGCCCAAGACGGCCTGCGACCGACGGGGCCTGGGCAATCCCGGTCAGAAAGGCCAGCGGGGCGGCGAAGAAGATCGTGAAGAAGTAGGCCAGCAGCTGCAATCCGTTGTAGTGCAGGAACCCGGTGTCCGGCGGGAAGTCGAGCGACGCGTACTGGATCGCCGTGGAGATGGCGTTGGGAATCACGTCCCAGGACTGCGGTACGACGCGTTGCCACTGGTCGGTGGAGAACAGCAGCACGTAGAACACGATCCCGTTGAGCAACCAGAACACGTCGAAGCTGAAGTGGAACCATCGAGCGAGACCGATCGAGTGGCGGAACCCCGGGATACCGATCCACGACGGCAGCGCCACCGCGTCGTCCTTCGCCGTCCAGACGTGCTTCGCGTCGTCGGGGTCTCGGCGATCCTCCGGGATGGGGCCACGCATCCGGAACCACTCCGAACCGCGCTTGCTGTGCGCGTTCAGGTACAGGCGCGGATGATCCGCGAGGATCTGCAACCCCGCGCGCACGATGAACATCATGAACACCATGTTGAAGAGGTGTTGCCAGCGCAACCACCACGGGAATCCCGACGTCACCTCGGGAGCCTGAGCCGCAGACGTCCCCGGATAGTCCGCGATGAAGTCCTGCATCCAGACCTGTGTGCGGAGCTGCTGCGCCACGGCGATCGCGACGACCAACCCCACGACCGCGATCGGCAGCAACCAGGCGGTGGTCACCCATTTCGACCGGAAGCGCACCGATGGGATCTGCGCACGCTCCTGCGGGAGACCCCCGGCCCAGTTCTTGATCTCGATCCGGCCGTCGAGACGCTCGGTCGGGTCGTCGATCAGTTCGGCCTCGAGCCGGTCCGGGGCACCGGGCACGAGTGCGTCTGACGGATTCACGGGTTCGACCTCATCTTGCTCACCCTTCTCGTTCGTCGCCGGCTACAGAACCTGACCGACGTCGCGGATATTCGACTTGACCTGGTCCCAGACCTCGGCCACCTCGCCACTGAACAGCAGCTTGCTGGTGGTCAACGCGAACCCTCTGACCTGCTCGAGCGTGGTGCTCGGCGGCATCGACAGTGCCCGAGGGTCGGTCACGAAGTCGATCAGTGCCGGGCCGTCATGTGCGAATGCGCGCTCGATCGCTGGTCGAATGTCGGCGGCCTCGGTGACCCGCTCGCCGTGCAGACCACACGCGGTGGCCACCGCACCGAAGTCGGGGTTCTTCACGTCGGTGCCCCACGGCTCGTAGCCGACGACCATCATCTCGGCACGCACCATGCCGAGCGTCGAGTTGTTGAACACCATCAGCTTGACGGGAACGTCGAGACCGGACGCCGTCAGCAACTCCCCCATCAGCATGGAGAGTCCGCCGTCGCCGCACAGCGCGATCACCTGACGGTCCGGCGATCCGATCTTGGCGCCCAGAGCCTGCGGCATGGCGTTGGCCATCGAACCGTGATTGAACGATGCGAGCAGCTTGCGGCCAGGTTTCATGTGCAGGTAGCGGGCTCCCCACACGTTGCACATGCCGGTGTCGATCGAGAACACGGCGTCGTCCTCGGCGAGGTCGCTCAATGCCGTCGCCACCATCTCCGGTCGCAGACCAGTGCCGCTGCCTTCGTGGGTGACGTAGGTCTGCAGGTGCTTGACCGCCTTGTGATGGTGGTCGAGGATCGCGTCGAGGAAGGCCGTGTTCTGCCGCTGAGCGAGCATCGGCAGCAGTGCCCGCAGGGTCTCGCCGACATCGCCGGTGAGCCCGAGGTCGACGTTGGCGCGCCGGCCCAGGTGCGCCGCGTTGTCGTCGACTTGGATGATCGTGGCATCGGTGGGCAGGAAGGCGTGATACGGGAAGTCCGTGCCGAGCATCAGCAACAGGTCGCAGTGCCCGAGAGCGGCGGCAGCGCCACCCCAGCCGAGCAGACCGCTCATCCCGACCGCGTTGGGATTGTCCGCTTCGAGGACGTCCTTGCCGCGGTACGCGTAGCCGACCGGCGCCTGCAGCTTCTGTGCGAGTTGCAGCACCTCGTCGCGGGCGTCACGTGTGCCGTAGCCGCCGAAGATCGCGATCCGTTCGGCATTGCCGATCAACTCTGCGGCCGTGTCGAGATCCGCATCGGACGGGCGGATGATCGGACGCTGGGTGATGATCGGATGCTTGGCGATCTGGTCGTCGACCTTCGCCGCGCAGATGTCTCCCGGCAGCACGACCATGCCGACGCCGCGCCCGAGGATCGCCGCCTGGATCGCCAGCTCCGACACCCGCGGGACCGACCCCGCGGAACCGATCATCCCGACGTAGTTGCAGCAGCCGGCGAACATCTCTTCCGGCCGCGTCTCCTGGAAGTACCCGGTCCCGATCTCGACGCTCGGGATGTGCGTGGCGATCGCGAACACCGACGCTCCGTTGCGTTGGCAGTCGTACAGCCCGTTGAGCAGGTGGACGCTGCCGGGGCCCGACGAGCCGAGCACCGCAGTGAGCCGGCCCGAGATCTGTGAGTCGGCCCCAGCGGCGAACGCCCCCGCCTCCTCGTTGCGGACATGCACGAACTCGATGTCGGCCTGATGGCGACGGAGCGCGTCGACGATCGGGTTCGCCGAGTCACCGACGATGCCGTACACCTTGCGGACACCGGCCTCCACCATCTGGTCGACCAGTACTTCTGCAACGGTCTTGCTCATGTCTCGTCCTTGCTGATTGTTCGGCGATCGGATGTCGGGTGGTCGACGCGCTCAGCGGGCGAGCTGAGGCATCTCGGGTGTGAAGACGTCGGGGGTGGCGACATCCCACAGTTGCTGGAACCGCGTCGGCGCCGTGCCCTCGACCAACGAGTTCGGGCCCCAGAAGTCATAGATCTCCGCGTACGACTGCACGAGCGAGTGATTGACCCGCTTCACGGCCAGCAACGGCGACAGCTGCGACGGATGATCGAGGCCCATGGCTGCGACCATCTCGGCCAGTGCGTGCACGGTGTTGCGATGGAACTGGTGGACGCGGGTCGCCTTGTCGGGAACCACGAGCGCTCGCTGGAGCTTCGGGTCCTGGGTGGTCACCCCGACCGGGCACTTGTTGGTGTGGCAACGCTGCGACTGGATGCATCCCACCGCGAACATGAAACCGCGAGCCGAGTTGCACCAGTCGGCGCCGAGCGACATCGCCTGCGCCATCGCGGAGGCCGACACCAGCTTGCCGCTGGCGCCGATCCGGATGCGATGGCGGATGCCGGCACCCACGAGCGTGTTCTGGACCACCATCAGCCCTTCGATCAGCGGGGCGCCGAGGGAGTCGGAGAACTCGAGCGGTGCAGCACCGGTGCCACCCTCGGCCCCGTCGACGACGATGAAGTCGGGGTAGGTGTCCTCGGCCAGCATTGCCTTGACGATCGCCATGAACTCCGCCGGGTTGCCGATGCAGATCTTGAAGCCGACCGGCTTGCCACCGGACAGCTCGCGCAGCTGACGGATGAAGCCCATCATCTCGACCGGGGTCGAGAAGGCCTTGTGATACGTCGGGGAGAAGACGTCTTGGCCGACGGGCACGATGCGTGCCTCGGCGATCTCCTCGGTGACCTTGGCACCTGGCAAGATGCCGCCGTGGCCAGGCTTGGCACCCTGGGACACCTTAATCTCGATCATCTTGACCTGGTCGTGAGCGGCGTTCTTCTCGAAGAGCTCCGGGCTGAAGTTGCCGTCCTCGGTGCGGCAGCCGAAGTAGCCGGTGCCGATCTGCCAGATCACGTCACCACCCGGCTCGAGGTGGTGCTTGGAGAGCCCACCCTCGCCCGTGTCGTGTGCGAAGTTGCCGAGCTGGGCACCGGTGTTCATCGCCTTGACCGCCGCGGCACCGAGCGCGCCGAAGCTCATCGCGGAGATGTTGAGGACCGACAGCGAGTAGGGCTGCTCGCACTGTTCGCCACCGACGGTGACCCGCAGGTGTGCAACGGGATCCTCGGGCATCGGGTGCGGCGCCACCGAGTGCATCATGAACGTGTAGCCGTCGGCGTAGACGTCGAGTTCGGTGCCGAAGGGCTTCTTGTCGGGAACGTTCTTCGCCCGCTGGTACATCAGGCTGCGGGTGTCACGATCGAACGGTCGGCCGTCGGTGTCGTTCTCCACGAGGTACTGGTGGAGTTCCGGCCCGGCGTCTTCGAGCAGGAAGCGGAGGTGTCCCACGATCGGGTAGTTCCGCAGGATGCTGTGGCGCGGCTGCAGGTAGTCGTAGACGCCGACGATCACGAGCAACGCGCAGGGCACGACCGCGAACAGCCACCAGATGCTGTGCACGAACGTCAACACGGTGGCGGCGATCGTCAGCACGATCATCAACCAGAGGACCTTGGTCCGGGCATTCTCGATCATGGGTTTCTCTCTTCTGGGTTGTTGTTCACGTCGTTGGCGTTCGCCTCGTCATCGTCGTCCCAAGCGATGCGTGGGGCGTCGGGATCGTCGATGATCGCTGGGCTGCGACTCTTGGAGAACGAGTCCCACGCCCAGTTCATGAACGCGTCGATGCGCGCACGAGTGGTGCTGAGCAACCAGGCGTGCACGCCCAGCCATGCGCTGAAGGCGATGGGGCCGTGCAGTTCGTGGCGGTGGGCGCCCACCTCGGCGACCGCGGCACGTCGGCCGATCATCGCCATGATGCCCTTGTCGTGGTACTTGAACGACGGTGTCCGGGTCCCGGCGATGTCGGCGAGGATGCTCGCCGCGACCGCATCACCCGCCTGGAGCGCCACCGAGCCGAGCTGCGGGTAGGGCGTACCGTCCGGGGCCTCGACGCTGGCGATGTCACCAGCGGCGTAGACGCCGTCGAATCCTTCGACCTCGAGATCCTGCCCGCACACGATGCGTCCGCCGCGAGCGGTCGGCAGCGCATCTGCGCCGTCGAACGTCGCCGCCTTCATCCCACCTGCCCAGACGACACAGTGGGAGGCGATCTCGGTGCCGTCGCTGAACTTGACCCGGTCGTCGCACACTTCGGTGACCGAATGACCGAGCAGCAACTCGACGCCCTTCTTGGTCAGCACCTTGGAGGCGTAGTCGTGGGCGCTCTCGGAGAACGGGCCGAGCACGACGTTGCCGTGGTCGACGAGGATGATCCGAGCCCGTCCGACCTGCATGTCGTGGTAGCGCTGCGGGAGGACATCGCGCACCATGTCCGCGAGCGAACCGGCGGTCTCGACGCCGGTGGCACCCGCGCCGACGATCACGAAGTTCAACGCGCCCTTGTCGATCCTCGACGCATCGAGATCAGCATCCTCGAACAACTGCAGGATCCGATTGCGGAGCGCGATCGCGTCGTTGGCCGAATACAGCGGAAACGAGTACTCGGGTGCGCCCGAGATGCCGAAGAAGTTCGGGCGCGTCCCCAACGCAAGCACGAGGTGTGTGCCCGCGAAGGTCTGACCATCATCGGTCGTGACGGTCTTGGCCGTCGCGTCGATGGAGGTCACCGCAGCGTTCTTCACCGCGACGGAGCCCACCTTGCGGAACAGGCCGCGCAGCGGTCGCATGATGTCGGGTCCCGACAGCTGGGCGGTCGCCACCTGGTACAGCAGCGGCTGGAACTGGTGGTAGGTGTTCTTGTCGATCAGCGTGACCGCGACACCGTGCTTGCCGAGCGCCTTGGCGCAGGCGACCCCGGCGAAGCCGGCACCGACCACGACGACATGCGGCGAGCCCGAGTCGGCGTCAGTCGAAGACATGGCCATGTTCGTACCGTTCCGCCTCTCCAGCAGCTTCGGTCAGGGCGGCGACGTTGCCGCGGGTGAAGAACCCCTCGTAGCCATGGCAGCGTTCGACATACTCGGTGATCAGCAGCGAGAACGGTGAGCTCTTGGAGAAGATCTGCTTCAGGTTCGGCTCGTCCTTGCACTCCCCCACCACGTGGGCGAGGAAGTCCGTGCCGAGTTCGCGCAGCTCGCGCACCACGTAGTCGACGTTCTTCTCCTCTGCGACGTGACCGTCGATGACGGCGAAGGCCATGTGATGCATGCGACGTCCGAAGTTGCGCACGAAGTCCTCCGTCGGCATCGGCAGGTCGTCGAAGGAGTTGACGAACGATGGGGTGTTGTTCGCCGTGAACACCCGGGCGGGCGACTTCTTGTCGTCGTCGACGTTCGGGTTTCTCGTGACGTTGGTCGACGAGTTCATCTCGGCGATGTTGTAGGCACCCCAGAAGTAGTACGGCACCATCGTCAGGTATTCGAGGATCGCGTCCTCACGCTCTCCGGCCAGGATGCGCGTCGCCATGTGGTCGAGGCCGAGCACCAGACCGTCGACGCCACGGTCGGCCTGCGAGGCCGATGCCGCCGCGATCCGCTCGAGATCCTCGGGCGACAGCGTGAACTTCTCGCCGAGGCCGAGTCCGCCGAGATCGTCGAGTTCGACATCGGTGTAGCCCACCCGGTTGTAGGTGAAGTCCGACAGGAAGGTGAAGGTCAGGTGCGGCAGACAGTAGAGGCTGTTCTCCTGGTCGCCCTCGTACACGAAGCGGATGTTCTGCGGCTCGAGGACGTCGCGCACGGCGCTGACCGACGACGTCTTGTAGACCTCGCCGATGTAGCGAGCGTTGGGCTTGGACCGTGACAGCGGGTAGAGCTCGTTCCAGAGC